>CANQOR010000003.1 GCA_947625535.1 uncultured Bacilli bacterium | reverse complement strand
ATAAGGTTTATGTTGGATGTTATAACAAAGAAACAAAAACAAGAGATATAGAAATAGAATGGAATATTGAATTTTAATAAATAATGATATTTTTGGACTTTTCCTATTCCTGCACATGGTGGTAAAGATAAAGGTACTTCAGTAGATGATGTCTTTGAAAGTGATATTAATTTAGCTATTACTTTAAAATTAAAAGATGAATTAATAAAACAAGGAGTTAATGTTATTTTAACTAGAGATGGCGATTATGACTTAAGTAAACCTAACGCTAATAGAAGAAAGAAAAGTGATTTTGATAATAGAATATTACTTATTAATCAAAGTAAAGCTGATTTATATATAAGTATTCATATGAATTATTTAAATGATAGTAGATATTACGGAGCTCAAGTATTTTTTACTAAAGGTAATGAATACTTAGCTAGGAGGATGCAAGAAGCTTTTAATACTAATTTAAATAGTCCTTTAAAAGAGAAAATATTATCTAATAGTATTTATATGTATAAAGAGTTAAAGATACCGGGTATTCTTATAGAATGTGGTTTTTTATCTAATGAAAAAGAAAGAAATTTATTAATAAGTGATGAATATCAAAATAAGATAGTTAAAACTATTATAGATGGTTTAATGGATTATTATTAAAAAAAGAAATCTAGTTAGATTTCCTTTTCAAAATAATCCATTCTTATATTATTTTCAATAATTAAACCTGTTGAATAATCAATATTAGGTATTATAGGTTTAATCTTATTAAGAGGTTTATTATTATATAATACTTTATTTACTTCATTAATTATATTAATAGTTTTTTTAATACTTATATTAAATAAGTCATCAAAAGAATAATTATAAGTCTTTTCTTTTATACTAGGATGATTCCAAGTTTTATGTTCATTATTTAATAAAGATAAATCAGGATGAGGTCTAAAAGTACTATAAGCTGCTATATTACCAAATCTTTTTTGAAAGATAAAATCTATTAAAGTATATAAACATCTTTTTAGACCAAAGTAATCATTTATTACTAAAGTATTAATTATCTTAGTATGTTTAATACTTTGTAAATAATAAGTACCAATATTATTTTTATTATATGTTTTAGAATAGACATTATTAATTAAATTAATTAGTTCTTTAGAAAAGTTGGGTTTTTGGATAATATCACGGTTTAGATTACAATGGTTATATTTTTTATGATAGTACTTTTCGTAGTATATAGCATCTAAATCTTTTTCCATACGATTATGTTCACAACTAAATATTTTATATCTTTTATCTTCTTTACGATAGACGCCAGTTTTATAAAATATAAAGGGATGACAAGTAGAATCTAGAACATAATGAGTTATTACACCATACAAATAAGCAACACATTGTTTATTTTCTTCTAAATGATTTTCTTTAATATCTTTAATTATATTTAATATATAATCTTGGGTATTATTGTGATGAGCATGGTGACCTAGTTCACGGATCCATTTAAAATTTTTAAGATCAAATGTATTATAAAAAAGATAATCATGACTTTGAGCGAAGGTTGTATATATTAGTTTTTCATTCTTAATATTATCTTGAATATCTTTGATTAAATGATTATATACTTGTTCAGCAAAGATATGATGAGTTGTTATTGATGGCATTTTTTCACCTACTTTTCACATTATTATAACATAATGTACACATAAAAAATATATCATTTAATTAGCTTTTCAAATGTGATATAATAGTTTCGAATAATAGGGTGATGCTAAGTGATTAAGACATTTAAAACTATTGATGAACAAATTGAAATATTGAAAAGCAAAGGCTTGGAAATTGATGATATCGACTATGCAAAAGATGTATTACTTAGAGAAAATTATTTCTTTATTAGTGGTTATAGACATTTATTTTTAAAATCACCTAAAGATAGAATGTTCTTAAATGGTACTAATTTTAAAGAATTATATGCAATGTTTAATTTTGATCGTCAGATTAGAAATATCTTTTTTAAAAACATATTAATAGTTGAAAATAATGCTAAGAGTATATTTTCTTATCAATTATCTAGAAAATATGGTATTAAAGAAAAAGATTATTTAAATCCTTCTAATTTTGATCGTACTAATGAAAAAGTAAGACAAGTAAATGACTTATTAAAGAAAATAAAACGTCAGATTAGAGTTAATGGTGGTCAACACTCAGCAACAATGCATTATATAAGTAATTATGGATATGTTCCTTTTTGGGTAGTTGTTAAAGTATTATCCTTTGGTTTAATTTCTGAATTATATACTATTATGAAGAGAGAAGATCAAAAAGATATTGCTGAAGTTTATAAAATATCTGTAGAATCATTGTTAATTTATTTACCAATTCTAGCTAATTTTAGAAATCTTTGTGCTCATGAAGATATTATGTATGATCATAAAACACAAAGAATGATAGATGATACTAGATATCATTCTTATTTAGATATACCTAGAACAAATGGTGAATATATTTATGGTAAAGATGACTTATTTGCTTTAGTAATTATTTTAAAACAATTATTAAGAGAAGAAGATTTTGTATTACTAATTAATGAGTTATCATATGAGTTAGATATTTTAGAGGGAAAACTTAAAACAATTAGTTTAGATAAAGTTTTAGATACAATGGGATTTCCAAATAATTTTAGAGATATAGCGAGGTTAGATGAATATGGAAACTGAAGAGAAAAATTCTGATAAAGAGTTAGAAAAGAACATAGAAGAAATTAAAAAAAGTCTTACTAAAGAAAAACCTATAAAGAAATCTAATAAATCTTTAAAGCTTGCTGCTTTATTTGCTGTTAACTCAGTTGTTTCTTTGTTATTAGGTGTTGGTTTATTATTAGTTGTATTTCATTTTTATCCTAATTTAACACAACATATTACAACTAATGTAACAAAAACAGAAAAAGAAGTTACAGTAACAGATACAGGTATAGCTGATGGAGTTGCTAAAATATATGATTCTGTTGTAATAGTAAAGACTTATGTTCAAAATGAATTATATGCTACAGGAACAGGATTTGTTTACAAAAAAGATAATAATAAATATTATTTACTAACTAATAACCATGTTATTCAAGGTGGTAGTTCTGTAGGTGTAGTATTTACTAATGGTGAAGAAAAGAAAGTTAATGTTGAAGGAGCAGATAAATATGCTGATTTAGCTGTATTATCTTTAGAATCTAATGAAGAAATACAAGTTTCAGAATTAGGTAGTAGTACAGATATGAGAGTTGGTGATACAGTATTTGCAATTGGAGCACCTTTAGATTATTCAGTATTCTCATGGAGTGTTACAAGAGGTATTTTATCTGGTAAAGATAGAGAAGTTGAAGTAAGTACAACATCTTCTAATTCTAGTGATTGGATAATGCAAGTATTGCAAACTGATGCTGCTATTAATAATGGTAATTCAGGTGGACCTTTATGTAATGTTAATGGTCAAGTAATAGGTATTAATAATATGAAATTAGCAGCAACTGCTGTTGAAGGAATGGGTTTTGCTATTCCAATAGAAGAAGCTATTACATATGCTGATGCTGTTATTAAAGGAGAAAATGTTTCTAGACCTTATATTGGTATATCAATGTTAGAAGCTTCTAATTACTATGTAGCTAGAGAATATGGTGTTACACCTACTGAAGGAGTTTTAGTAGTAGATGCTGAAAGTGGTTCACCAGCAGAAAAAGCAGGTCTTAAAGAAAAAGATATTATTGTTGAAGTTAATGGAACTAAAGTAACTAATGTAGCTTCATTAAGGTATCAATTATATAAATATAAAGCTGGAGATACAATAACAATTAAATATATAAGAGATGGTAAAAATAAAGAAGCAAAGGTAACTTTAACTACTTCTAAATAACTGAAATAATTATTATTTCAGTTTTTATATGATTATGTGTTATAATAACAAAGCATTTGGGGTGAATTATATGAAAGTTGGATTTATATCATTAGGTTGTTCTAAGAACTTAGTTGTTACAGAAGAAATGATAGGTTTATTTAAAAATCATAATTATGAAATAGTAGATGATGCTAAAGAAGCAGATATTCTATTAATTAATACTTGTGGATTTATTGAATCAGCTAAAGAAGAAGGAATACAAACTATTTTAGAATTTGCTGATTATAAAGAGGATAATTTAAAATACTTAATAGTTACTGGTTGTTTAGTAGAAAGATATGAAGAAGAATTAAGAAAAGAAATACCAGAAGTAGACTTATTTGTAAGTATTAAAGATTATGATAAATTATGGAATAAGATAGATAATTTAATTAATAAGAAAGATGATGTTGATAAGTTAGATTTTATGAACAGGGTTTTAACTACAGGAGATACGATGGCTTACTTAAAGATTGCTGAAGGGTGTAGTAATTATTGTACTTATTGTGCTATTCCATATATTCAAGGTAGATATGTTTCCAGAGATTATGATGAAATACTTAAAGAAGCTAGATTACTTGCTAGTAAAGGAATTAGAGAGCTAGTTGTAGTAGCACAAGATACAACTAAATATGGAATAGATTTATATGGTAAACCAAGACTTGCTGAGTTATTAAAAGATTTAGAAAAGATAGAAGAATTTAAATGGATTAGATTTTTATATTCTTATCCAGAAACAATTGATGATGAATTAATTGAAGTAGTTAAAAATAGTAAAAAGATATGTCATTACTTTGATTTACCTATTCAACATATTTCAGATGATATATTAAAGAAAATGAATCGTAAGAGTGATGGAGCGAGTATTAGAAAATTAATTAATAAATTAAGAAAAGAAATACCTGATGTTATACTTAGAACTACTTTAATAGTTGGTTTTCCTAATGAAACAGAAGATAATTTTAAAGAATTATGTGATTTTGTTAAAGAAAGTAAATTTGATAGATTAGGAGCTTTTACTTATAGTGCAGAAGATGGAACACCAGCTGCTAAGTTTCCTAACCAAATAGATGAAAAAGTTAAAGAACAAAGAAAAGATACAATAATGAAGATTCAACAAAAAGTTAGTGCTGATTTATTAAAAGATAAAATAGGTAAAGTATATGAATGTTTAATTGAAAATATTACAGATGATGGTGAATATTTTATAGGTAGATCATATATGGATGTACCTAGTGAAGATGGAGTTATTTATATTAAATATGATTCTGAATATATGATTAATGAATTTGTTAAGGTTAAAATAACTAATGCTATGCAATATGATTTGTTTGGTGAAATAGAAGAATAAAAATATTTTTTATTCTTTTTTATATGGTATAATGACTATAATAGAGGTGATTTAAGTGGCAACAGAAATTAAAAGTAAGGGAGAGTTAGTAACTTTATCATCTGATTTAAAAGATAAAGCAACTGATTTAGAAAATTTATCTGAAAACTTAAAGGATACTTTAACTGGTCTTGAAAATTATGATGGAATTAATATTACGTCAGCTGGTAATATTCTTTTAAATAATATTAATGAAGTTACGGAAGATATTAATATAGTATCGACTAATATAAATAATTATGCTGCTCAACTTAATGAATTCGATGTAGATGATTTTTCTAGTAATGATATAGAAGGTTACTTAGATTCAGTTAATGGAACAAGGGTTTCTATTCCAGCTGGATTAGGTAATGAATATTCTTATATGGGATGGCAATGTATTACAGATCCTTCTTCTAATCAATATCGTTTAAGAGAATCAGCAGGAATGAATTTTGATTCTCAAGGATTTGCTAAAATAGGAGATAGATATGTTGTTGCTACAACGTTAACTTTTGGTAATGTTGGTGATTATATAGATGTTGTTCAAAGTGATGGCACAGTAATTAAGTGTGTTATTGGTGATATTAAAAATCAAAATGATGCTGGTTGTAATATGTGGGGACATAATAATGGACAGTGTGTTGTTGAATTCGTTGTTGATAGGTCTTCTTGGTATGGAACTAGTAATACAGTAGTAGGTATGCATCCAGAGTGGAATCAATCAGTTAACTCTATTATAAATAAAGGCAACTACTGGGACTTAAAAGATAATTATAGTACAGGAGCTGTTAGTAATCCAAAAACTTCTGTTAGTGTGGTAGCTTCTACTATACCTGCGGCCACAACATTATCTTATGTTGGTACGACTAGTGGTTCTAATAGTTATCATCCTTCATCATCTTCTTATGCACCATCTTCATCATCTGGTTCTTACTATTCTAGTGATACTACTTATACTCCACTTAATACGACACCTGTTACTATTACATCCGGAGATCCTAACATAGATGTAAGTAAATATCATAATAATTTAGCTAATGGGTTTGAAGTTACTGTTGGTAATTTAGCTTATGAAGTAAGTGATGCTGACTTTGAATTACTATGTGCTATTGTATCTGCTGAAAGTGATAAATCTTATGATGATGCGTTAGCTGTTATTACAACTATTTTAAATAGATGTGAAGCTCCCAATTGGATAAGAAGTCATGGTACTAATCCTGTTGCTCAAGCAACAGCACCTAATCAGTTTGTTGTTTATCAACATGGTAGTTATAAAGCTTATATGAATGGTAGAGCTCCTGAAACAGTACAAACTGCTGTAAGAGATGCTTTAGCAGGAGTTAGAAATCATAAATATTTAAGCTTTAGATCTAATGGTTCTACAGGATATAGTAATAATATGATTACTAGTTCTGGTAATAGATATAAATAGTATTTAAGTAAAGATTTGACATAATATATAAAAAATAGTTAGTTTTAACTAGTTTAAATGATATAATTAAGACAATAGAGGGAGGTATTTGTATGGCGATAGTAAGTCACAATACAGAAGCAATGAAAAGTTGGTCAGGTATCATTACTAATTCAGCAGCTGAATATGATGAATTAATTAATTCATTATATAACTTAGTAGATAATTTAGTAGCAGCTGATTTTACAGGAGGTTTATCTCAAGATTTTGAAAATTCTGTTTTAGAAAAACGTGATGAATTTCATAAATTATCAGAACTTCTTGGTGAATGTTCTGAATTGATTAGTAAAACATCTAGTTCTATTGAAAGCGATGAAGCTGAATTAAAGAGTCGCATTCAAAGTCATAATATGTTTAATTAAGGAGGGAATTAAATATGGCAGATGGTGTTGCAAAAATTGAACCAAATGAAGCTAAAAATAAAGCACAACAAATGAAAGCATTAGCAGCTAATATAGAAGCTCTATTAAATGATGTTGATGCTAAAATGCAAGAAATAAATGATGAAGAAGTAGGTACTTATCAAGGACAAAATAAACCTAGTGAACTAAGACATGAACTTGATAATTTTAGAGCTACATTCTATAAATTTAATGAACAAATTAATTTGTTTGCTAATGATGTTATAGCTACTGCAGATACAATGTTAGCTGAATAAAAAAATATACTTTTTATAAATTCGTTTATAAAAAGATTTTTTTCTAGGAGATGAAAAAAATGGATGATTATAAACATTCCCCAGAAGGGATTTCTCCAACAATAACTAGTTTAAAAACAGTTATTGATGATTATAAAGATAAAATTGTTGAATTATCTAATTTAGTTAATACTATAGAAGCATCTTCAGCATGGAAAGATGTTTCTGTTAAAACAGCTTTTATTAATACAGCCAATTCATATATTAATTTATATAAATCTTTATCTAGTTGTATGGAAAATTATGTTAGTTATTTAACAAGTAAATCTGAAGCTGCTTCAGCTTTAGAAAATGCTTATGCGAAAGGATAGAGAGATATGGCAAGTAGTGATACACAAGTATATGTAGATACAGCTGCTTTAGCAAGTTGGGGAGAAAGACTTGCTACTATAAATGAAGCTGCTAAAGAAGATGTTAATAATTTTATGGATTTAGTTAATAGTTTAGAGGATTCTTGGCGTGGAAATTCAGCATCTGGTTATTTAAATAAAGTTACTAGTTTTAAAAACTCTGCTGTTTCATGCCATGAAAAGATGATGGACGTTAAAGCATTTTTGAATGAAGTAATAGAGACAATGGAAAATGAATAAAAGGAGGTAATGTATTATGGATTATTCTGCAGCTGCACAAAATATAAAATCTGCTAATAAACCATTTGAAACAATGATTAGAGATATTAAAAATCTTTCTTTTGATGGTATATGGAGTGGTTCTGCTCATGATACATTAACTAATAATTTAAAAACTTCTATTTCCAATGCTAATGCTCAAAAAGATGCTGTTAATTCTTTTGCTTCAGCAATAGAAAAATTGCAAGCTTATAAGAATAATAAAGAGTCTATCGAAGCAATGAGGGAACAATATAATAGTTTAGATCCAGAAAAAAATAAATCACAAAGAAGAACGATAGCTAGTAATATTACTAATTTTGAAAATACTAATATTAGTATAAAAAGCAGTATCCAATCAATACTAGATAGTATTACTAGAATTAGTTCACAATTTCAATTAGTTAATTATGTTCCTGAAGAAAATTATAAAGATTATATAGTTGATTTAGATAAACTAGTTAATTTATTTGATTCTGGTTCGTTATCTAAATTAAGTGATAGTAATCCTAGTAATGATAGTTTATATGATTATTATTCTAAGGAACAGGTTGAACAAAAAATTTCGGATATTAAGAGCCATTATACTGGGCGTGATGCGGCCGTTAATTGTGCTTTAGGAGTTATAGAAATGGCTGCTAAAGTAGGTAAAAAACTTGATTATGACTTTGGAGGAGGTCATGTTGAGGGAGTAACAGGTATTGACCATGTAGCTTATGGAACTGATTGTAGTTCTTTTGTATCATGGGCGATTAATCAAGGAACTAGTTATCCGTTTAATTCAATGTCTGCTTCAGGATTAATTAGTCAAGGAAAGAAGACAAACTATGAAAATGCTCAAAAAGGAGATATTTTAGTTTCTTCTGAACACGTTGTAATGATAGTTGCTAATGATCCTTCTAAGCAAGAATTCTTAGTAGCTGAAGCTGGTAATAGTGATGATGGTGTAATAGTTAAATCTCGTTCTTATGCGTCATTATGTGGTGCTTACCAAGCAAGAGATTTATCTTCTGTTTACAATTCTTAAAGTCTTTTATAAGACTTTTTTAATTTTTATGATATAATTAACTTAGAATAGAAATGGGTGAAACTTATGAGATTATCTGATACATTAAGTGAAGCTGTAAAACATCATTTGAATTTAGAAAGATATGAAGGCAATGAATTTAGCAAAGAACAATTAGATAGTGTTATTAGTTTAACTGTTTCTAAAAACGATATAAATACTTTAGATATATTTCCTAAATTAATTAGTATTGAATTAGAATCTTTTCCTTCTGTAACTAATGAAGATTTAGATTTATTAATAGATAAAGTACCTAATCTAAAACTATTAAAAATAAAAGAACAAAGTGCTTTAATTGAAATAGATTTTAAAAAATTTAATAAATTAGAAGAACTATGTATTATACATAATGAAAACTTAGAACATATAAAGAATTTACCTAAATTAAATAAATTTATCTTTTATGATAATAAAGATTTTTTTGATAATGATAAAATAGTTGAATTTATAATAAATAATCCTAGATGTGATATGTCTTTAGATATACTATATTATATAGATTTATATAGATACTTAGAAGAACATAATGAAATTAAGATAGAATTTAATAATCTTAAATGGTATGAATCTGTAGGACTTAGAAAATATTTAATACATGAATATACTAAAGATGAAGTAGATAATTTAATAACTAGAATCTCTTATATAGCATCTAAATATATTTATAGTACGGATAGTGATATAGAAAAATTTGGTGTTTTATATAGATGGATGTTAAATAATGTTAAATTTTTAAATGAAGATGATCCTAAAGGAGATAAAGACTTAATTGATAGAGTTAATAATATATATAAAGTATTTAACTTTGGTCGTGGTGGAAGATTGTCTTATGCTAAAGCATTTCAATTATTACTTGCTTATGTAGGAGTTAGATCTTCTGTAGTTTATTCATTAGGAGCTTTAGATACAATTGGATATTATAATGGACAAAAGATATATTCTTTACTAGGTACTTCTGATTATGCGTTACTTAGAGTTACTTTAGAAGGTAAATACTATTATACAGATATATCTTGGGATTCTATGGTTAATGATTATCAATATTTTGATGAATTAAGATTATTCTTAGTATCTAAAGAAGAATTACAATTAAGACATAAATTTGTTGGAGAAGGTAATATAGAAGAAACATATTCTTATCATGGTGATGATAGTGATGATTTAATTATGTATTCTTTAGGAAGAGTTAGTGAAACTGATAAAGTATTTGATGATATAAGTAAGTTTGATACTAATATGGCTGCTGAAGAATTAAATAATAACTTCTTAGAAGAACAAATAAATGAATATAAGCAACAACTTAGTAATTTAAAAGAAGAGTCTTTAGAATATCAAGAAACTAATAAAAGAATTAATGAGTTAAGTAAAGAGATAGAACTATCTAAAGATAGTTATCATAAATATAGTAATTTAAAGATTGCTATTATAGAAGGATATATAGATTATTTTATGAGTCATTATATATCTAAAGAAGATATTTTATTAAGTAATGAAGAATTAATTAATAAGTTAAATAGAAAACTAGATTATCATTTATTATCTAAGTATGTTTATGGTATTTTAGTACAATGTATTAAATTAAGAACAGTTAATTAATTGTTCTTTTTATATTGAAGGAGGTTTTATTATGATAATAGCTACTAATAATAAAGGTAAAATAAAGGAAATTAAAGAAATATTTAAAGATTATGATTTATATAGTTTAAAAGATAAAAATATTTTAATAGATGTTGTAGAAGATCAAGATACTTTTTATGGTAATGCTTATAAGAAAGCTAAAGAGATTTATGAAGTAACTAAAGAAGCTGTTATTGCTGATGATTCTGGTTTATGTATTTTAGAATTAGATGGATGGCCAGGGGTATTTACTCATCGCTTTTTAGGAGAAAATGCTACAGATGAAGAAAGAAATCAAGCTATTATAGATAGGGTTAATAAGTGTTTAAATAGAGATGCTAAAGTAGTATGTAATGTTGTTTATTATGATGGAATAAATACTTATGTAGGTGTTGGTGAGTTAAATGGTAAAATTGCTTTAGAAAGTAGAGGTAGTAATGGATTTGGTTTTGATTCGATATTTGAATTAAATAATGGTAAGACATTAGCTGAATTAAGTCCTTTAGAAAAGAATAAAGTAAGTGCTAGATATTTAGCTTTAATTGATTTAAAGAAAAAGTTATAAAGTTTATGGACGATGTTTATAAAAGTATGTATAATTATATTATAAGATAGTAGGGAATTGTAATTATTAGTACAATGGCTCTAATCTTTAAGGAAGTGAGGTGAGTTTGATGAAAAATAAAAAGGTTTTTGGAATAGTTTCTTTAGTATTATCTTTATTACCAGTTGCTTCATTACTATATGCTGCTCCATCATTAAATGGTGAAATGATTTTTATTGGAGTTTTATTAGCATTAGCAGTAGTAGGTCTTGTACTAGGATTTATTGGTGTTAAAGAAGCTAAAGGGTTATCTATTGCAGGTATTGTTATTAGTATTCTTATGATTCTATATTTACTTGTAATGTTAATCGGCTTAAATGGTTTTGCTCAAGCTAAAAACTGTGTAGAAAAAGATGATGGTACAGCTACATGTGAATTAGTTGGTGAGACTGTTGAAGGTATTCCTGTTGATTATTTAAGAGATGATCAAATGAAGAAAGAGGACAAATAATAAATGGAAAATATGGAAAAGAAAAAGAAAAAACCAAATATTGTTTTATATACAATATTTATGTTAATTGTCTTCACTTTTATTACAGAAGTACTTATTTGGGGATACGGATCTGATATTATATTAGAAGCTATTTTAAAGTATCCCCAAAGTAAACTAGTAATTAGCGAAGCAGTTTTAGCTGCTCTTGTTTTAATAGTTATGTTACTATTTAAGAATTCATATGTTTTTACTCAAAAACATGAAAAGATATCTAAAGGTTTGTTCTATGGTTTATTTTATATCGTAGTAGCAGTATTATTTACTTTGTTATTTGGAGTGTTACAAGGCGGATTCTCTAATGTCTTTACAGTAATTAATTTAGCTTTAGGTTGTTTCTTTGTTGGAGTAGCAGAAGAATTCTTATGTCGTGGTTGGTTACTAAATGAATTTTTAGAGAGATTTGGTGATTCTAAAAAAGGTATTTGGTATTCAATTATAATAAGTGGTTTTATCTTTGGTTTAATTCACTTAAGTAATATATATGGTGCTGGTCAAGATGTACCAACTACTATTATGCAAGTAATTAGTGCAGCAGCAACAGGTATATTTTTAGGTTTAATTTATTATAAAACTAAAAATATATGGAGTGTTATAATATTACATGGTTTTTGGGATTTCTCATTATACTTAAGTAATATTGCTCCAGTTTCTTCTACTACAGAAATGACTAGATCTTTTTCAATAATTACAATGATATTAATGCTTGTAGTAGCAGGTATAGAATTACTTAATTTAATACCTCATATAAAAGATATTTCAAAAGAACCAAATAAGGGATTAGTTATAAAATTTGGTCTTATTACACCAATCTTCTATATTTTATTTACAATAATAGCTGGTTTTTCTAATGCGGATTTAGGTGATACTTATGAATTTGATAGTTTAAATCTTGATAGTTATGCTATTACAAGAGATAACTATAATTCATATTATATGAAAGGTATTAATCAAGCTTATAGGGCGTTAGAACCTGATGCAAGTGATGTTGTAGTTACTAATGAAGATTATAGTATTAAATTAGAAAAAAATGATAAAAATAATTTAGTTCTTACTAATGAAAAAACACAATATTCTGTAGAGTTAGAATGTGATAGTTTAAATGATTATATTATTTTAGAAGATGATGAATATTATGTACTTAGTTATGTAGATTATACTGATAGTATAAATCCTTTCTTATACTATTCTTATATTAGTAAAGACTCTATAACTAATGATAATGAATTCTTAGATAATATTAAATCTAATATGAAAAAATATTTATTATCTGAAAGATCTGAGTTACTAGTATTAACTGATCGTGATAATAATAAATCTTATGTAACTGCTTATAATTCTGATTATGGATATTATGTTTTAGTTGAAGAAGGTAAGATGTCTATTTTAAATAGAGATAAATAAGATAAGGTTTCTTATCTTTTTTCTTTTGTTTGACATTATTAATTGTTAAGGATTAATAAATTTATTTTTAAAGTTTATTAGAGGTGTTAGTATGAATGGATATAATGATAATAATATGAATAATAATTATAATAACGGGTATAACAATGGATATAATAATATGAATAATAACGTAAATAATAATGGGTATTATGATCCAAATGCTTATAATAATATGAATAATGGTTATTATAATGGGACTCCTAATTATAATAATAATTATAATAATAAAAGGTCTAATAATGGTTTAGTTATTGTAATTATTGTTATATTAGTTATTGGTTTGGGTGTTGGATCATTCTTTTTAGTTAAAGAACTTAGAAATGATTCATCTGATACTAATACGAAAGAAACTAGTAAGAAGACAGATAAAGACAAAGATAGCGAAAGTACTAAAGATAAAGAAGAAACTAAAAAGGAAGAAGAAATTAATAACTAAAATGATTCTTCAGTAATGTCTAATAATTGGAAAGATTATCAATTTACTGCTAATAACAAAGTATTTACTTTACCTTTAAGTTATAAAGACTTTGCTGCTGGTACAGGTTTAAGTATGAAAAAAGAAGATCTTACACAAGAGTTAAAAGATAATTATTATACATATGTTAATCTATATAAAGATGATAATCTAGCAGGATTTATTGATGTTTATAATGATAGTGGAAATACTTTAACTTTAGAAAATTGTACTGTATCTAGAGTTAGTCAAACTAAATTTAGTATTAATACTTATAATATTGATCCAATAATATTTCCTGGTAATTTAAAAGTTGGAATGAAAATAACTGATGATGAAATAATTAAATTATTAGGTGAACCAACAAGCAAAAATGAATCTACTTATGATGGAACACAATTTGTTACATATAAATATAATGCTGATACAACTTGGACGACAATTAATTACTATGAAATAGTTTTAATTAATGGTGAAATAGATCAATTAACTTTAGATAATAGAAAATAATTAATAATAAACAATTAAATTTATATATTTAGTTGTTTTTTTATGCAATAGAATAAAATTGATATTTTGTAACTTAGTTGTAACTTATAATATATTATAATGAGTTTATTGAAAGGAGATTTATATATGGAAATATTAAAAGTAGAAAATTTAACTAAGATATATGGTAAGGATACTACTAAAGTTGTGGCTTTAGATAATGTGTCATTTTCTATTGAAAAAGGAGAATTTGTCGCAATAGTTGGAGCTTCTGGTAGTGGTAAATCAACATTGTTACATTTAATAGGAGGAGTAGATAGACCAACTAGTGGTAAAGTATTTATAGATGGTCAAAATATATATGAATTTGATGATGATAAACTAGCCATTTTTAGAAGAAGACAAATAGGTTTAATATATCAGTTTTATAATTTAATACCAATACTAAATGTTGAAGAAAATATAACATTACCTTTATCTTTAGATAATCGTGAAGTAGATAAAGATACCTTAAATGATTTATTAAAAACATTGGGATTACAAAAAAGAAGAAACCATTTACCTAATGAACTTTCTGGAGGTCAACAACAAAGAACTAGTATAGGAAGAGCTTTAATAACTAATCCAGCTTTAATATTAGCAGATGAACCAACAGGTAACTTAGATTCTAAAGCTAGTGATGAAATAGTTTCTTTATTAAAGAAATCTAATAAAGAGTTAAATCAAACTATTATAATGATTACACATAATATGGAAATAGCTAAATTTGCAGATCGTATTATTAAATTAGAAGATGGAAAAATTGTTGAGGAGTGATTTAGATGAACTTACTTAACAAATTAACAATAAAAAATCTAAAATTGAATAAAAAAAGAACTATTGTTACAATAATAGGAATTATGTTATCAGTAGCTCTTATTACAGCAGTTGCATCTATATATGCTAGTGGATTAAAATCTTTAATAAGTTTTGAAACTTATCAAAAAGGAGACTTCCATGTAACTTATTACAATGTACCTGTTGAAGATATTAACTTTTTTAATAATAATCGAGAAATAGAAAAGATTAATTTAGTTTATAATATTGGATATGCAAAAATTGATTCTAAAAATGAATTTAAACCCTATGCTTTTATTAAAGCATTTACTAAAGAATCTTTAGAAAGTTTATCTATTAGATTAGTAGATGGTAGATTACCAGAAAATGATAAAGAAATAGTTATACCTACACATTTAAAAACTAATGGACGTTTAGAACTTAAAATAGGAGATACAATTACATTAGATGTGGGTAAAAGACTTAGTTCTGATGGAAACACTTATTTAGATCAAAGTAATCCTTATCAAAATGTTTCGGTTGAAGAATTATATGAAGAATTAGTAGATACTACTTCTAAAACATACAAAATAGTTGGTATTATAGAAAGACCTGATTCTAATATTGAAGAATATTCAGCACCAGGTTATACATTTGTTACTCTTGCTAGTAGTGATAATGAATTTAAAACAGCAGATGTTTATGCTAAATATACGAAGAATGGAACTAAAAATGCTTATAAATTAACATCAGATATATTAGGTGTAGATAGTACTTTATTTGACTTATATTATAATGGAATTTCTACTCGTGAAGAAACAGAACAATTTATTAATAATGAACTACCTAAAATGAAATATGAAATAACAATAAATAGATATTTAATAACATTAGAAACAGATCCTTTAGGTTTAGATGCTACTGGTGGTTTAGCTATAGTAGTTGCTATTGTTATAGGAATTATTATCTTTACTTCAGTATTTTGTATTAAAAATAGTTTTGATATATCTATTACAGAGAAAACTAAGCAATATGGAATGTTAAGAAGTGTTGGAGCTACTAAGAAACAAATAAAAAAGAATGTCTTTTACGAAGCAACTATCTTAGGTTTAATAGGTATACCTTTAGGTATATTACTTGGTTTAATAGCAGCATATATCTTAATTATAATTAGTAATTACTTCTTAAGAGATAGTTTAGCTATAGGTTTAAATTTAAAGTTTGCTTTTTCTTACTTAGCTATACTAATAGCTATAATACTAGGTATAATAACTATTTACCTATCTGCACTTAAAAGTGCTAGAAGAGCAAGTAAAATATCACCTATAGATTCAATTAGAAATAGTGCTAATATAAAAATAAATTCTAAGAAGATAAAAGCTCCTAAATTAATAAATAAATTATTTGGTATGGGAGGTGTAATCTCTTATAAAAATTTAAAGAGAAATAAAAAGAAATATCGTACAACAGTTATATCTATTATAGTATCTGTATTTACTTTTATAGCTTTATATAGTTTTATAGATATGGCTTTTGATTCTGTAGAAAATGAATTAAAAATATCTGATTATAATATATCTTTATATTCTTCTAGTGTATCTGATCAAGAAACTTATGATAAATATATAGAAACAATTAAATTAGATAATATAGAAGATTATAGTTTTATAAGAGAAAGAGGATTTACTTATACTAATGGTAGTTATAATCCTGAATATATAGATTTTTTACATATCACTAAAGAAGATGAAGAAGATTTAACACTATATATTAATATATATTCATTAGGTAATGAACAATATAAAAAATATATTAAAGAATTAGGTTTAGATTATGAAGATATAAAAGATAAAGGAATATTAATGGATTATTTAACGGTTGGACATCAAAATAGTGATTCTAATAAAACAGTATATAAGTCATTAAAAATATCTAATAATAAAGTAGGAGATATATTAAAAGGTAGTTTAGATAATCAAGAAGATTATGAAATAGAAATAGGTTATATAACGGATAAAAAACCATTTGGGATGAAACAAACTACATCTAGATTTATTATAGTTAGTGATGAATTATTAGATAAAATATGGAATGCTAATGACCATAATGTTGTATCTGTTTTATATAAATCTGATAATGCTTCAAAATTACAAGATGAAATAGATGAAGTATTAAAAGGAATTAGTTATAATTTAAATAATTTAGAAGAAAATGTTAGAATGATGAATAATTTATTTACTTTAATAGGAATATTCCTTTATGGATTTATAATAGTTATTACTTTAATAGGTATTACTAATATATTTAATACTATTACTACTAATATGGAATTAAGACGTCAAGAATTTGCAATGTTAAAATCAGTTGGTATGACAAATAAAGAATTTAATAGAATGATAAGATTAGAAACATTCTTTATGGGTATTAAAGCATTAATATTTGGTTTACCAATAGGTATATTATTATCTTACTTAATATACTTCTTCTTAGCTAAAGACTCTGGTATGCCATATAATTTACCTATAATAGCAATAGTTATATCTATAGTAGTTGTCTTTGTTTTAATATCATTAATTATGAAATATTCTATTAATAAAATAAATAAACAAAATACTATAGAAACTATTAGAAATGAAAACATATAATAAGGAGCAAAAGCTCCTTTTATTGTATGATATAATTTATATAAGAAAGAAGAGATATTAGATGAATATTTTATTAATTGAAGATAATGTTTCGATAATTAAAGGTCTTACTTATTCTTTTGAAAAGAATAATTTAAATTTAGTATCTAAAACAAATATTAAAGAAGTAAAAGAATACTTAGTTAATAATAAAGTAGATTTAATTATTCTTGATATAACATTACCTGATGGTAATGGATTTACTTTATATGAAGATGTAATTAAAGGTTTAAATATACCAACTATATTTTTAACAGCTAAAGATGAAGAAGATGACATAGTTAAAGGTTTAGAAATGGGTGCTGAAGATTATATAACTAAACCATTTAGTACAAAAGAATTATTAGCTAGAGTTAATAAAATATTATTACGTTCTAAAAAAAATAATATTATTAAAATAAATGATATAACATTTAATATAGATAAAGTAGTTTTATATAAAAAAGATAAACCAATTGAATTAACTGCTTTAGAATTAAAATTAGTTAATTTATTATTTAATAATATTGGTAAAGTAGTTAGTAGAAGTACTATTCTAGATAAAATATGGGAATGGACTGGTAATTACGTAGATGATCATACTGTTACAGTATATTTTAAAAGAATTAGAGAAAAGATAGATTCAGATATTATTAAAACAGTTAAAGGTATAGGGTATAGAATAGATGAAGAATAAAGTAGAATTAAAAAAGGTTATAAAAAAGATATTAATTATAATAGTTATATTATTTATAATAACTTTATTTCTTAATATATATGAATACCATGTATATACAGTTAATTTTAATAATAAAGTAAATGGTATTATTGATATAGTACATAAAGAATATCCTAATATAAAAGAAGAACAAATAATAGAAATATTAAATAGTAAAGGCAAAGAAAAATCAGAAGTACTAAGTAAATATGGTTTTTCTTTAAATGATAAAGCAATTATATTAGAAAATAATAAAGACCATGTAATATTTATTTTAATTAATAGTATTATTTTAATTATAGGAATAGTATTAATATTATTACAATTTATTATTTATTTAAAGAAAAGAGAAAAAGAAATAATAGATATAACGGAATATATTAAAGAATTAAATAAAAGAAATTATAGTTTAAAAATAAAATCTAATACAGAAGATGAACTATCTATCTTAAAGAATGAAATATATAAAACAACAGTTATGTTAAAAGAAACAGCTGATATAGCTAGAGAAGCTAAAGTTAATTTAAAAGTATCTTTAGAAGATATATCTCATCAATTAAAAACACCATTAACTAGTATATTAATTATGTTAGATAATTTAATTGATGATAGAGATATGGATCAAGTAACTAGAGATGATTTTATACAAGATATAAAAAGAAATGTTGTTAATATAAATTTCTTAGTACAATCAATATTAAAATTATCGAAGTTTGATGCTAATACAATACATTTTATAAAAAAAGAAACATATATTAAAGATATTATGGATGAAGTAAATAAGAATTTATCTACTTTATGTGATTTAAAAAATATTAAATTAAATATTAAAGGAGATAATAAAATAAAAATTATATGTGATTATAGATGGGAAGTAGAAGCTTTAACTAATATAATAAAGAATTGTATAGAATATTCTTCTATAAATGATATAATAGAAATTAAGTATGAAGAATATAATGTTTATACATTAATAGCTATTAAAGATTATGGGAAAGGTATTAGTAAAAAAGATTTACCACATATATTTGAAAGATTTTATAAAGGAGAACAATCTTCTTCAGATAGTATAGGTATTGGACTTGCTTTAGCTAAGGTGATTATTGAAAATGATAATGGTTTAATAAATGTAGAATCTAGTAATAAAGGGACTAGTTTTATAATAAAATATTTTAAATAATTATTTATTTATGAGATAATTAATAGAGAATGGAGATGTTAATATGGATCCAAAACCAGTTATTGTACCTAGTAAAACAGAGCGAATGCGTGATGATTTAGAAATGAGAGGGATTGAAGCTTATGCAATGCCAAGTAGTACTTATGTACCTAATGATTCACATTGTTTTGTGGTTTCTTTAGATAGAAAAGATTGTTGGAGAAACTATGGTAGATGTTGGAATGATAAAGGAGAGAAAATTAGGGTAGCTCAGACTAACGCTTATTGGCAATGGTTGAATGATTTTTGTCCACCATTAAATTATCAAAAATGTGGTATTAACTTTGGTATTAATGGAGTATGTCATACTTATGCTAATAGAGAATTACTAATTGGTGAAGACGAAGTAGATGTTAGAAAAGCAATGAAGAACCATGTATGTGTTTCTATATTTGGTAAATATGGCTTTGGTTTAGCACAATTAAAACAATTATTAAAAGATTCGTTTTTAAGGACTCAGAAATTAGTTATTATGGATGATTCACTACTAGATACTGTTTTAAAGAGAGTTGATAACTTTTTAGATGATGAAGTAGATGCATGGTATAAAGTATTTTTAGAGTATGTTGCTATTATTTCAGTTGTATTAGATAATCCAATTGCTCAAAAAGCGATGAAAGAAATGATTATTGAACTTGTTGAATTTAGAGAAGCTTTATATTTAAAGTTTTTAGCTAAAGAATATAATGAAGCGCAATTTAAACAAGCTATTAGAACTCTTTTAGATTCTAAAGGTAAAGCATTCTTAAATACTTTAAGAACTACTGATTTAATAGATGATATTGCTTTAAAAAAATATATAATGAATTATAATAATTATTTAACTTTAGTATTTAAAGCATTTGATGCTCAAGAAAGACAAATTATGAAAACTGGTTCATTAGATGAAAACATGTTTAAAAAATAGTACTTGTCAAAGTACTATTTTGTTTGTGTTAAAAATTATTAATCAATATATTCGGGGATTGCGCATACATTTAAATCTATGTTAATTTCTTTTAAAAAATCTTTTAGAATTTTATTAGTGTGGTCTTGTAAAATCATATAACGATTTTCATATCCATTTTTTGTATATTTTTCGCCCATTTCTATTTCATAATCGACAGGGACATCTGTTGAATGTATTTTTTCTACACTATCATCATCTATTATTTTTAAGACATCAAAATTTGTTTTTCCTGTGATAGATTTAGTATATTTCATTATAGAAGTACAAACTTCTCCAGGTCTGCAAGCTTCATAGGCAGTAAATAGTTCATAAATTCCGTCTTCGTAAACCACTAATAAAAGAGATGTACAAGGTCTAATTCCTTTTGTTATCGATAATATAGGTTCTTTATGGTTTGTAAGTGGTGTATCACCATTTAAATTTGTATACTTTGAGTTTTCATCTAAGCAGTCAAATTTTGTTCCCTTCCAGTTAGTAACTTTGTCATTGTTATTACAACGATAGTGATTTACAAATATACCTTTATCTATATAATAAGTTTCTCCGCCATGATATATTTCTCTTAATTTTATAATAGGACTATTATTGAATAACTTTGCTTGTAAAGTATCAATAGCAATAATTCCTATGAAAATTACTAAAATAATAAGAATGATTTTTAAACCTTTTTTCATAATTTTATTCTTTCTTTAATTCCTCATAATTTTTAATTATTTAATTGTAAACTCTGCTGCAACATAAAAGTCTTCTTTAGTATCTTTTTCTGTTTCTATAGATATTTTTTTAATAATTCTATATTTTCCAGATGTTAGTTTACCATAACCGTCTTCCCAATCGATTTCTATTTCTTTACTTTCGTTTGATTTAAGAATGTGTGCTGGAAGATTAAAATTAAGAGTTTTTATTGCTTCGACTTTATACCAGTTTCCATCTTTTTCTTTTTCTATCCAATAAAGATCTTCATAATTAGCTTCTAAAGTATTATTATTTTTAATTATTAATATTGCACTTTTGTTAGTAAGTGTTTCTTCTTTTATTGTTAAGCTAGCTTTATCATCTGTTATTTTAATATTTGATATGCTAGCATCTGATGAATCTTTTGGTTCTTCTGTATCTTTTTTACAGCCTGTAAGAACAAGAAGCAAACTACAACATAATAAAATTGTTAATAATATTTTTTTCATTTTTTTATTCCTTTCTTTCAACACAAGTATAACATTGTTTTTTTATAATGTCACTCTACTAGTAGTCGAATGCCTTAAAATGTTATTTGTCAAAGTGATATTATTTTTTTATTTGAATTTTGATTATATTAATTAAAATAATTCAAGTTGTTCAACTTTTTGACCACAACTTGATAATATTAATTCTTTAATTGTTTCATATGATTTTGCAAACGAGTTTGGTATTTCAAGTAATATAATATTATTTTCTTTACATATTTGAGTTTTTCTTGTATCGCATTTCTCTCTTTCTAAGTTACCAAAGTGTTCACCACCTTGTAACTCTATAGCTACTCTAGGAATTAAAGTTGTATTATTTATTTGATAAAGAACTACATCAAATTCTAATTTAGATTTTGATAATAATGGATCTTTTGGAAACATTGTACTTATTTTTATATTTCTTTTAGCCTGAAAAATTGTATTTACACTACAAAAGTGAGATATGGTACGAAAGAAAATATCCTCGTTTTTACTACCATTAGAATTTCCAATTTGAATTGTATAAGAATCATTTGGAGGTACTTCTATTTTACCGTTTGATAAAACATAGTTTATTAAATTGTATAAATCATCTTTTTTATCTGTAGATAATCTTTTTATTGATTCAACATCTGAGACTACTATTAAATTTTCTTTGGCTCTTGTAACAGCTACGTTTGTTATTTCGGCATTGTTTTTTATCCAATCAAAAGTTTTTCTGCTCGTTTTTGGTGAAATAGACGTTGATATTATAATTGTATTTTTTTCTGCACCTTGAACTTGGTGGATTGTACCACAGGAAATATCTTTAATATTGTTTTTTTCCAACAATGTGTTTATTAAATTTTGTTGATTTTTAAATGGTGTAATTATAGCAGCATCTTTTAAATTGTTTCTCTTTATATATTCTATGATTGCGTTAGCTTCTTCGTAATTTTCATTTCTTAACTGTGAATTTATGTTTTTAACATTTATTAAAGAAAGGTTTCCTTCTTTGGTTAAGTATTTTAAATTTAATTTATTATTGTAAAATCTTTTGTTAGAAAAATTGATGATTTTTTTACCACATCGATAGTGATAAGTAAGCATTATGTTTTTAGAAATGCTATCATGTCTTCGCATTATATCTAATATAGAATATTTATTGTAATCGTAATCATCTGTTATTTTATATTCTTCTTTTAAATTTTCGTTAATTATGTCTTCTAGGACTATTACTGGTTTTAATTGATTTGTATCACCTACTAGTAATAGTTGTTTGGCTCTAGCAATTGGTAATAATGCTGTGGCACAGTTGCATTGACCTGCTTCATCCATAATTACTAAGTCGAATGTGTGATAGGCTGTTCCTAGTCGTGCTGATGATATATTAGTAGTAATAATTACAGGGAATGCTGCTTCTAGTAATTTGATATTGTTATCATTACTACACCATTTATTAAATGCTATTACTCTATCTTTTTCTTCTATTATTTGGCATATATCTATTAATTCTTGATATTTTGGTGTCCTTAATTTTCTAATATATTTTATAGATTCATAATACATATATTCTTTAAATTTTATATCATCTGATGCAGAGGTAACTAATTTTAGAACATCTTCATTTGTAATATTTGGTAATCTATTATATTCTTTAATCATATCTCTTAATTGAATTTCTATGTTTTGAAATAAATAATTTGAATGATTATCGATGGAATCATATAATTTTTTAGCACTATTTATTCTTGTTCTTAGTTCTTTTCTTTTTTCGTATATTTCTAAATATTCTATTAATTTTTCATTGCCTTTTTTGGTATTATTTTTAATTCTATTTATTTTTATGTCGTCTGGTTCTTTTTTATAATTTAATTTATATAAGTCTAAAATTCTTAGCGTTGACTTTACAACCTCATTACTATTTCCTAATCTTATATATGGGAATGGTATATCATTTTCTTCTCTATAAGAGAACGTTAACTTTTCTAATATTCCATTAATAGGCTTATTGTTTGAAGAACAAATTAATGTGGTTTTAGAATTAAAAAATGAACTTAATACAACGTTTAGTATGGTTTGGGTTTTGCCTGTTCCAGGTGGACCTTCTACATATGTGATAGGGTATTTCATGGTGTTGTATAAAACCCTCATTTGATCTATATTAACCTTTTCGTCATATATAACGATATTTGGTTCTTTTCTTTTAGCTCCAAATCTATTTGCGTTTCCAAAAAAAGCTTTAAGTGGATGGTCTAGCGTATTGTTTTGCATTTTTTCTTCTATAATTTTATAGGTCGGAGATAGATTTGCACTAATGTTTCTTTGTAAGATCATAAATTCTGGTAATTGATTAATAATCTCTGTTTCTTTTAAATTGCTTCTAATAAGTTCAGTATATAAAGGAAGATATACTTTAGTTCCTTTTGTTATATTATTGGCAAATTCTTGTGGATTTATATCTATATATGAACTAAGTGAGTGTTTTTTTTCTTCAATTAAAAAGTTATGGTTTATACGAGGTATGTCACTTATTGATAATTTTTTACTAGATGGATTAAACATTATTTCGTAGAATAACACAACGTATTTTTTATCATTTTCATCTATTGATAAAAATGATAGTATTAGATTATTTATTACACCATCTTTTCTATATTCATCATATTTTTTTATATATTCAATAACTTGCTTTTCTTGTTCATAATTTAGGATTACTTGCTTGTTTTTTAATAGAATTTCTTTGTCTATTCCGCTTATTAAGAAACTATTTTTTTGATATGGGTCATTATCTAATTCATTGCACTTTAAATAATATCTTAAAATGTTATTGTTAAATGTTTCAAATTTTAACCATTCAGCATCTATGGGGTTTCTTTCTATTTTATTAATTAATTCTGTTGGTGTTTCATATGTTGTAAATTCTAGTATTTTGGCAGATATAATGTTTTCATATTTTATTTTTGCTTCTAAAACATCAAGTGATTTTTGAGCATTAAAAATAGAAACAAATAGAGTTCTATTTTTTAAATCGATATTTTTTATAGCAATCCAGTAGAAAGTAATTTCATTTTGATTATTAATATATGAAATATCAATCCATTTCCCTTTTTTAATACCTTCGGATATTACTAATTCTATATTTTTCATTTTCATACCTCATACTTTGTATATAGTATATCATATTATTATTTTATAATATTAAATAAATGAATGGTAAGATTGGATGTGATTATTTTATTGACATATATAATAATTATTAAAAATTAAATATAGGTTAATTGCTCGCATCTTTTTTGATGAATTAGATAATGCATATAATTTTATATTTTTAAATGTGAAAGAAGAGATTTGAAAATGAATTATTCATAATTCTATGGAATTGTCTGTTTAACTTATTTTATATTTATAATTTAAAAATAATTTGATATACTACAATTGTATTTTAAAAGAAATTGTTTATTTATATTTGTGTATAAAAAACTTATAAAAGTTTATTAAATATAAGATATAAAATTTATGTAGTTCTTTATATTACACAAATAGTGCTATGGCTTGAGCCTATTAATTTTTGTGAAAACATAAAAAAGTATTTTATTTAAAATTTAAAATTAGATATAAATTAAAACAGAAGTTGTTTTTTGGAGTTGATGATGTAAATGGTAATATAGAATTTTTTAATACTTGGAAAAGTATCTTTTTTCTTGCATCAAAAAATGAAAATAGTATTGTTTATTTAAAGGATTAGTAAAAAAACATAGTTTAAAAACTTTTTAAGCTACGCTAATTTTCTAATTAGTAATTTTAGTGATTTATATTTTATATAATATACTTTTTTAGTGTCTAAATAGTTTTTTTATCATAGATTATATTGAGGTGAAGTCTATGAAAAAGGTTGTAATAGATGCTGGACATGGAGGTAATGATCCTGGATCTACGGGGAATGGGATTGTTGAAAAAGAATATACTTTAAAAATAGCTCAATATATTCATAATAGATTAGATGAACTTGGAATTGAAAATACATTAATAAGAAATACAGATGAAACTATTGAACCAAATGATAGAGTAAAAAAAATAATTGCTCCTTATGGAGATGGTAGTGATGTTTTAGTAATTAGTAACCATATTAATGCTGGGGGAGGTCAAGGATCTGAAATTATATATGCTCTACGTAATAGTGATGGTTTTAGTAAAAGAATTGCTACAGAATTAGAAAATGTGGGAAGAGATGTAAGAAAATACTATCAAATGAGATATCCTACTAACCCTAGTAAAGATTATTACTTTATACATCGTAATACTGGTAATACAGAAGCTGTTATTATAGAATATGGATTCTTAGATAATGAAGTAGATGCTGAATTACTTAAAAAATATTGGAAAGACTATGCGGAAGCTGTTGTAAAAGCAATTGCATTATATTTAGGTGTACCATATACTTATTCTGGTAATATGGTAAATCAAAATTACTATGTAGTACAAAAAGGAGATAGCTTATGGAGTATTGCTCAAAAATATGGACTTACTGTTGATAAACTAAAAGAAATAAACAATTTGTCTAGTAATATTTTAAGAGTAGGACAAAGATTGTTAGTTAAAGATACTAGTTCTAGTAATGATGTTGGTGTATATTATACAGTTAAAGCTGGAGATACTTTATATGGAATAGCTAAGGAATATGGTCTTAGTGTAGATGAATTAAAAAAACTTAATAACTTAACAAATAATAATATTAGTATTAATCAAAAACTATTAGTTAGTGGGACTAAAGGGAATGATTCTTTAAATGAATATGAAACTTATATAGTTAAAAGTGGGGATAGTTTATGGAGTATAGCTAATAAATATAATACTAGTGTTGATAAGTTAAAAGATATTAACAATCTAAATAGTAATTTATTATCGATAGGTCAAAAATTATTAATACCTAAGAATAATATCTATGTTGTTAAAGAGGGAGATACTTTATATAAGATAGCTCAAAAATATAAAACAACTGTTACAGATATAATAAATTTAAATAATTTAAAAACAATTGATTTAAGTATAGGACAAACATTATTAATACCATAAAGAAGGGAAACCTTCTTTTTTGTTAATAAAAAAGATATAATATAAGTGGTGATTAATATGGAAATAATAGAATATGAAACTAAATATGATAATGATATAAAAAATTTATTAGAAGAATTACAAGAATATATAGTAAGTCTTGATCCTTATCATTTTAATATTATGAAAGATGATTATAAAGATAAAATATATCTAAAAGATATGGAAGAAGTAAATAATAATAAGGGTAAAATTTATTTGGCACAAGAAGATAATAAGATAATTGGTTTAATAATGGGTGTTATAAGAGAACCAGTTATAGAATTTGATTATGAACGATTAAATAAAATGGGAGATGTTATTGAGTTAATTGTGACTAAAAATATTAGAAGTAAGGGAGTAGGGCATCAATTACTTAGTAAAATGGAAGAATATTTTAAGAATGAAGATTGTTGTACTATAAATATAGATGTCTTTGGATATAATGATATAGGGAAAAACTTTTATATGAAAAATGGATATCATACGAGAATGATGACTGTTTCTAAAAGAATAAAAGATTAATGTATATAGTAAATGTATAATGTTTTTAACTTTTTGTTAAAAAGTACTTGACAAAGACATATGTTATTAATATAATGTTAATAACAGAAGAGAAAAAAAACTGTTTTATGTTTTATTAATGTTAGTAACAAAATGATAATAACAATAATTATAATATTTGATATTAACAAAATGTAAATAAGAAAGGAAAATTAAAAATGAAAGAAAGAAAAAATGAAAAAGAAATGAGTGAAGCAGTATTTTTAATCGATATGAATGTTGGGTTTTGTGAAAAAGGAAAGTTAGCAGATCCTACTATTAAACATATTGTACCTAATATTATACCTATTATTAGAACTGTTTTAGAAAAGGGAGAAGGCTTATTTGTAGTTAATGATTCACATACTAGTAATAGTGTTGAACTTAAAAGATATCCTGAACATTGTTTAGGTGATGAAGAATCTAGAACAATTAAAGAATTAGCTATATATGAAGAGTATGCTAATCGTTTATTTATGAAGAATTCAACTTGTGCTTTATTTGCTCCAGGAATGATGGAAATGCTAATGGAAATGGTTAATTTAAGAAGAGTAATAATTGTTGGTTGTTGTACTGATATATGTATTCAAAATTTTGCTATAGCATTAAGAAATTTCTTTGATGAAGTTAATATGGATGTTGATATTATTGTTCCTAAAGATGCTGTAGAAACTTATGATATACCTAGTATTCATGACCGAAAAGAAAATAATGAAAGAGCTTATGTGGTAATGGAAAATACAGGAATTAAGCTTGTTAAAAATATGAAAGAGGTAGATTAATATGGAAAGAAATTTAACAATGATGACTGACTTATATGAACTTACTATGAGTCAAGTATATTTTAGTAAAGGTAAAGAAAAAGAAGAAGCAGTATTTGATGCTTTCTTTAGAAAGAATCCTTTTGATAAAGGGTATGGAGTAATGGGAGGAATTAATCATATTATAGATTATATTAAAAACTTTCATTTTACAGATGAAGATATAGATTATTTAAGAAGTAAAGGGATGTTTACTGAAGATTTCTTAAAGTATCTAAGAAATTTAAAATTTACTGGTAGTATATATGCTATTCCAGATGGAACACCAGTATTTGCTAATGAACCTATTGTTACTGTTAAAGCACCTATTATTGAAGCACAAATTATAGAAACTATCTTACTTAGTTATTTAAATGCTGGTATTTGTTATACAACAGCTGCTAAAAGAGTAGTTGAAGCAGCTGGAAATATTCCAATAAGTGAATTTGGAGCTAGACGTGCTTTAGGACCTGAAACAGCTGTTAATGCTAGTGAATGTGCTATTGTAGGTGGTTGTTCTTCTACTTCAAATGTTTTAGCTGGAGAAGAAAAGAATATTCCTATATCTGGAACTTTTGCTCATAGTTATGTTACTTCTTTTCCAACAGAGTATGAATCTTTTATAGCTTATGCTGATATATATCCAAATAATTGTACTTTATTAGTTGATACTTATGATGTATTAAGAAGTGGTGTACCTAATGCTATTAAAACAGCACAATATTTAAGAAATAAAGGATATGAATTAAAAGCTATTAGAATAGATTCTGGTGATTTAGCTTATTTATCTAAAGAAGCAAGACGTATGTTTGATGAAGCTGGATTCCCACAAGTTAAAATATGTATATCTAATGGTTTAACAGAAAGAACTATTCGTTCTTTAAAAGAACAAATGGCTCCAATTGATTTAATTGGTTTAGGAGATAATATTGTTTTACCAGATAAAGCTAGAGTAGGTTGCGTATATAAATTAGGTGCGATGAATATTAATGGAGAATATGTATCTAAGATAAAAGCTAGTAATGATGCTGCTAAAGCAATTACACCAGGATATAAAAGAGTTTATAGATTCTATGATAAAGATACTGGTTATGCTTTAGGTGATGTGGTAGCTTTATATAATGAAAATATAGCTAAAAAGAAATTTACTTTAATAGATTCTAATAATGAAAGTAATACTTTAACTATTAAGAATTATCGTATTAGAGAATTACAAGTACCTATCTTTGTAAATGGAGAGTTAGTTTATGAAGATCCTAGTATATTAGAAAAGAGAGATTATTGTACTAGAGAAATGGATACATTATATCCAGAAGTTAAAAGAGAAGAAAATCCTCATGCTTACTATGTTGATTTAACTAGAAAGTTATTAGAGCTTAAGAAAGCTTTAATAAAGGAAGCAAAGAGTCAACAAGTAGAGTATGATATTGATGTTAAATTACAAAAAGAATTATAATAAATAGAGAAATGAGTGATTATATGAATAGTTTAATGTTAAAAAAGATGAAAGAAACTATAGAAAGATTAAAGGTTGTTAAGACAGAGTTTATTTCATCTTATGAAGAAGGTTATATAGGAAAAAAAGTATATAGAATTACTTTAGCTGATGGTTCAACTAGGGTTTGCGAACAAATTACTAAAAATAAAGGTAATGGGGATGCAGTTATAATATTACCTATTACTATAGATAATGACTTTGTAATGATTTTAGAATCTAGACCTAATACATATGAAGAAGTAGTTGCTGAGTTTCCAGCTGGTATGGTGGATGAAGGAGAAGAACCTGTAGAAGCAGCTAAAAGGGAATTATTAGAAGAAACAGGTTATGAAGCAGAAGACGTATATGAATTAGAAAGCCATTATCAAGATCAAGGATGTAGTAAAGCTAAAATAAGAATATTTGTAGCTTCAGGTTGTAAAAAAGTTCAAGAACAAAGATTAGAAGATACAGAAAAAATAGATATTTTTGAAATGCCATATGATGATGTTCTTGCTTTAATAAAAGAAGAAAGTGAATCTCCAGTTAAAATATGTGATTCTGGAACTAAGTTAGCTTTTATGACTTATACATTAAAAAAGAAAGGAATATTATAATGAATAAAAAATATGGTTATATTCGAGTTGCAGCTTCAGTACCTGAATTAAAAGTAGCAAATGTTTCATTTAATATTCAAGAAATAATTAAAGAAATTAAGTTATTAGCTAAAGAAGGAGTACAAATTGTTACTTTCCCTGAACTATGTATAACTGGTTATACTTGTGCTGATTTATTTAGTCAAGATATATTACTTAAAGAAGCATTAAATGGTTTAAAAGAAATATTAGATAAGACTAAGAATATAGATATTGTGGCTATAGTAGGAGTTCCTTTAGTATGTGATAATCAATTATTTAATTGTGGTGTAGTTATTAATAAAGGTAAAATACTAGGTATAGTACCTAAAACTTATATACCTAATTATGGGGAATTCTATGAAAAAAGATGGTTTAGTACTAGTAATACTTTATGTAGTAAAACAATTAAATTATTTAAAGAAGAAGTACCTATTGGAATAGATTTAATATTTAGAGATGTTAATGATAGTAAGATTGCTTTTGGAATAGAAATATGTGAAGACTTGTGGAGTCCTAAAGCACCTAGTGTGGAGTCTTCTTTAAATGGTGCTACAATGATATTTAATTTATCAGCTAGTAATGAAGTAATAGGCAAATACAATTATCGTAAGAATTTAATTAATATGCAAGCTGCTAAGAATGTATGTGCTTATATTTATGCTTCTTCAGGAGTTAATGAATCCACAACAGATTTAGTATTTTCTGGATATGCTGGTATTTCAGAAAATGGAACAATGCTTGTTCAAAATGATAGATTTGATTTTAAAACTAATCATATAATTGCTGATGTTGATATTCAAAGACTTATGAACAATCGTATTAAAGATATTAGTTTTATGGGAGTAAGTTCATCTTTAGAATATCGTATTATAAATATTAATATTCAAGATAAGAATAATAATTTATATAGAAAGTATGATATATATCCTTTTGTACCTAGTGATGAAACACAAAGGTTTAATAGATGTGAAGAAATTATTACTATTCAAGCTTGTGGTTTAGCTAAAAGAATTAAACATACAGGAATGAAAAAGTGTGTTATAGGTATTAGTGGAGGTTTAGATAGTACATTGGCTTTTTTAGTTATCTTAGAAGCTTATAAAAGATTAGGTATTAGTAATGATAATTTGATTGGTGTTACAATGCCAGGTTTTGGTACTACAGGAAGAACTTATAATAATGCTCTTAAGTTAATGAAAAATTATGGTGTTACTATAAAAGAAATAAGCATTAAAGAAGCTTCTTTACAACATTTTAAAGATATTGGATTAGATTTAAATGATAGAAGTGTCACTTATGAAAATACACAAGCTAGAGAAAGAACTCAAATATTAATGGATATTGCTAATAAAGAGGGTGGCTTAGTAGTAGGGACAGGTGATTTATCAGAGTTAGCTTTAGGATGGTGTACTTATAATGGAGATCATATGTCTATGTATGCAGTTAATTCTTCAATACCTAAAACTTTAGTTAGATATTTAGTTAATTATTTTGCTTTAAAAGAAGAAGATAAACAAAATAAAAAAACTATTTTAGATATTTTAGATACACCAATAAGTCCTGAATTATTACCACCAGATAAAAATGGTAATATTAAGCAACAAACTGAAAGTGTAGTTGGCCCTTATGTATTACATGATTTCTTCTTATATCATTTTATGAGATATGGAGCTAGTCCTGATAAAATTAGGTTTATTGCTAATGAAGCATTTAAAGGAATGTATGATGAAGAAACTATTGATAAATGGTTAAAATTCTTTATTAAGAGATTCTTTAATCAACAATTTAAAAGAAGTTGTCTACCTGATGGACCTAAAGTTGGAACAATAAGTATTTCTCCTAGAGGAGATCTTAGAATGCCAAGTGATGCTGATAGTAGTATTTGGTTAAGTAATTTAGATTAATTAAGTATCTTTTTAACAAATTGTTAAAAAGATATTGACTTTTTATGCTGTTATTAATATAATGTTAATAACAGGAGGAAAGATTATAATGGAAGTAAGTTTTACAAAAGAGGAAACTCTTAAATTAATAGAAGAATATTATAGTAAGTTAGAGGGAAGAAAAGTTAAAGCTCAAGCTAAAGCTACTAAAGGTTTAATTGGATATTATGAAGAAGAAGGTTGCATAACAGAGATATCTATTACAGAGACGTTAGATATTGCTGGAATGAATAAAGAAGTAAAAGAGACATTGTCTACAGATCAATTAAATACTTTACTTAAAGCTTTATTTAGTTTATATGAATTTGAATTAACTGATGTAACTTTAAATGATGGTTTAAATTCAAGATGTGAAGGCTACGGAATGGGTGAACATGAAGTAAAGACAGCTTACTTTAAAGGAATAACAGTGAATGTACAAAAACAAAAAGCTTATGGTTATAATAAAAGTAATAATTTTTTTAAATAATGTTATTAATAAAATGATATTAACAAAAGGTGATAACTATGAAAATAGGTATATTTGGTGGTAGTTTTAATCCGCCTCATAAAATGCATATAAAAATAGCTCAAAAATTAATAAAACAACACTATGTTGATAAAATAATATTTGTACCTACTGGTTCTAAATATGAATATAAAACTAACTTAGTTGCTGATAAGCATCGTTTAGAAATGTTAAAGATAATTACTTCTAAAGATGATAAAATGGATGTAAGTAATTATGAACTTAAGGATAAAGTAGTTTATACTTGTGAAACATTAAAGTATTTTAAACAATTATATAATAGTGATGAAATATATTTTATATGTGGAACTGATAATCTAAGTTATATTGATAAATGGAAGAATGGTTTAGAAATACTTAGTAATTATAAAATATTAGTTATTAATAGAAATGGTAATGAAATAAATGAATTATTAAAAAAATATAATAAATATGTAAAAAATATTATAGTAGCTAATATTCCTTTAAATGATATGTCTTCTACTAATATTAGATTATTAATTAAGCAAAATAATATTAATGACTTAAATAAATACTTAGAACAAGATATAATAGATTATATTAAGAAAGAAAAATTATATATAAATTAATTATATGGGAGGATTTATGAAAACATTTAAAAATATTATTAAAGAACTTACTAAAAGAGGAGAAACTATTGCAACAATGGAATCTTGTACTGGAGGGGGAATAGCTGATGCTATTACTTCAATAGAAGGGGCTTCTGAGGTATTAAAGTTTAGTGCTGTTACTTATTCTAATGAATATAAAATAAAAATGGGTGTTAATAAAGAAGTAATAGATACATATAGTGTTTATAGTATAGAAACTGCTCATGAAATGGCTTTAAATATTAGTAAATTTGCTAATTCAGATATAGGAATAGGTATTACTGGTAAACTAAATAGAGCTGATAAAAATAATAATTTTGGTAAAGATAATGAAGTATTTATTAGTATTTATTATAAAAATAAATATTATGATATAGATATTAATGTTGATAAAAAGAGTCGTAAAGAAAATAAAAAAGTTATTATAGAAATAATAATTAATAAATTAGGTGATATATTATGGGCAGAAAAATTAACAAAATAAAGTTATTTGTAAATGATAATGAAAAGTCTGTTATAGTAGCTAAAGACTTAGAAATAGAGTTAAAAAAATATGGCTTTATAATAGATGATAAAGATTATGATTTGGCTATATCTATTGGAGGAGATGGATCTTTTCTTAGAATGGTAAAAGATACTAATTTTAATGTTAATGCTTATTATATAGGGATTAATAGTGGAACATTAGGTTTTTTACAAGAAATAGATATTAAAGATTGTATAGATTTTGTTAAAAGATTAAATTCTGATAAATATAAAGTGGAAGAAATAAATATTCAAAGTACTAAAGTTATTACTGAAGATGAAATATATAATTTTAAATCTTTAAATGAAATAGTAGTACGTAATAGAGAGTTTAGTACTTTAAAAGTTCCTGTATATGTAGATGATGAATTATTAGAAAACTTTACGGGAGATGGTTTACTTATTAGTACTAGTACAGGTAGTACAGCTTATAATATGAGTTTTGGTGGTAGTATAGTTTATAATACTTTAAATACACTTTCTATTACACCAGTAGCTCCTTTAAATAATAAGTTTTTTAAGACTTTAATAAATAGTTTAGTAATTCCTGGAGATAAAGTAGTTAGTTTAATACCTAGTAAAGAATATAGTAATTTATTTATTCAAGTAGATGGAGTTAATAAAGTATTAGATAATGTTATTAAAATAGAAACTAAAATAAGTAATAAAACTATTAAATGTATTAGAATGAATGATTTTCATTTTATAAAAGTAATTAATGATAAGATATTAACTAAATAAAAATTGATTAACGATTATTATAAAGCTATAATATTTATAAGGAGTAAGAGATGAAAAAGAAGATTATAATATGTTTAATTGTTGTTATATTGGTTGGTTTAATTATAGGTGGTATCTTGTTATTAGGTAAAGATGATAAAGAAGATACTGTTTTAGAAAAAATGAATATTGATAAGTTTTATGAAATTAATTCTAAGAAAGGAATTGATGATGTTAGAACTTTAGATAAAAATTATTCATTTGAAAGTATTAATATAGATCAATGTAGTGTTAATGGAGATAATGCTTTTTGTTTTAATACTTTAGAGAATTTTATTAAAGATTATAAAGATAAGAAAACAACAGTAATTAGAATAATTACTAGAAATGATAACGGTCTTATTATAAAAGATGTTTATTATGATAGTAATTCTAATAAGATATATTTAGTAGTTGATAAATCTAGAGTTACTACCTTGTTAGATAAAGATAGAGAAATTAAAATGTATGAGTATACTAAGATTCGTGAATATACATATGATAATGTAGATAAAATTGACTTAGTAGCTCGTGATATTCGCGATGACTATTATTTATGTGATTGTATTTGGGAAGATAGTGAAGTATTTACTATTGTGTAATTTAAAAGAACTAGTGATAGTTCTTTATTTTTTGTAGATAAATTTATGTGTACCAAAATAACTTAGTCTTTCTATTATTTCAGTTACTTCATCGACATCTTTATCAAAATCATTTTTTACCCAATAATTAACGACTCCTAAAGCACCATTAAAGATAAATATAGAAGCATACTCAATATCTTCTTCACTTAAATTAGGTAAGTCAGATTGCCATTTTTGCTTACATTTTTCATAAGCTATTTCTAAGATATCATTTAAAAAATAAATATTATTATTAGTATTAAATAATATTTTTACTAATTCTTTATTCTTTAAGAAGACAGTTAATAATTCTTTAGAAAAACTTGATACAGAATTAAAGTTTTCTTCATTAAGATGAGCTGCTGTTTTAAGTTCTTCAACAAATTCTTCTTCTATTTTATCTAGTAAATCATATACATCTAAGTAATAGCGATAGAAAGTTGCTCTATTAATATCAGATAACTTACATATTTCACTAACAGTAATTTTTTTAATATCTTTTTCTAATAATAAATTAATAAATGTTTCTTTAATAGTATTTTTTGTATATTTAATTCTTCGATCCATAAATATTCCTCTTTTTAAACAATATTATTTAATGTGTTTAATAATTAACAATCTAAGTAATAATTGATGATTGATGTAATTATATGGTAATTATATAATACAAATGAAAGTTATGCAACATATGTTTAATAACTTTAGGAGGAATAAAGATGAAGATATTTGATAAAGTAATAAATAAGATTAAGTATAAGCATCCTTGGGATAAGTTTTATAAAAAGAATGAAAGGAATATTGAAGTACCTAATGTATCTTTATATGAACATTTAAAAGAAAAGAATAAAGATAATTTAGATAGTATTGCTTTAAATTATTTCAATAAGAAGATGACTTTTAGATACTTTTTTGGAGAGATTAATCTATGTGCTAAAGCATTAAGAAGTCAGGGGATTAGACCTGGAGATGTAGTTACAATATGTATGGCGAATACTCCAGAAGCTATTATAGCTTTTTATGCTGTTAATAAAATAGGGGCGATTGCTAATATGATTCACCCTTTATCTGCTGAAGAAGAAATTAAATATTCTTTGATAACAACAAAAAGTGTTATGTTAATAGCTATTAATTTAAGTTATAAAAAAGTAAAAGAGATAATTGATGATACAGATGTTTATAAAACAGTTATTGTTTCACCTAGTGATTCAATGCCAATGTTACTTAAAGTAGGCTACTACGTAACACAAGGACGTAAGGTAGAAGTTCCTAAGAAAAGTGAAAGTAATTTATTTTGGAATGATTTTATGAGTAGAGGTAGAAACTATAATGATAAGGTTTTAGCTAAAACAAGTAAAGATCAAATAGCTGTTATTTTACATAGTGGAGGAACTACAGGAAAACCTAAGAATATTGTTTTAACTAATGGAAATATTAATGCTGTTGCTAAACAAGCGGAGATAATATTTCCTAATATCAATAATAAAGATTCGGCTTTAGCAGTCTTACCTTTATTTCATTGCTTTGGTTTAGTAGTATGTGTACATGGTCCTTTATGTTTAGGAGCTAATTCTATTTTAATACCACAATTTGATGCTAAAAGATTTGATAAATTACTTACTAAATATCATCCTACTTTTGTACCAGGTGTACCTACTTTATTTGAAGCTTTATTAACTAATAAATATATGGATAAAGTAGATTTATCTTTTGTTAAATATGTTATATCTGGGGGAGATTCTTTAAGTGTACCTAAGAATGAAGAAGTAAATAAGTTCTTAAAACAACATAATTGTCAAAGTAATATTATTCAAGGTTATGGAATGACAGAAACTACTGGTCCAGTTACATTTGGTGCTATGGGGTCAGATGTTTTAGGTAGTGTAGGTATTCCTTTACCTGGGAATGAAGTTAAGATAGAAAATATGGAAACTAAAGAATCGATGCCATTTAATGAAATAGGAGAGATATGTATAAGTGGTCCAACAGTAATGCCAGGTTACTTAGATGATGAAAAAGAAACTAATGATATCTTAGAAAAAGATGACAAGGGTAAAATATGGGTTCATACTGGAGATCTAGGTTATATGAATGAAGATGGTGTAATTTTCTTTACTTCAAGATTAAAAAGAATGCTAATAGTATCAGGATATAATGTATATCCTTCACATATAGAAGAAGTTATAATGCAACATGAAGCTGTTTTAAATTGTGGAGTAATTGGAATACCTCATCCATATAAAATACAAGTACCTAAAGCTTATATAGTATTAAATAACGGAATAAAAGTAACTAATAAAATAAAAAATGATATTAAAAATTATTGTGAAAAAAATCTAGCTAAATATATGTTACCTAAAGAGTATGTCTTTAGAGAGTCTTTACCTAAGACAATGATTGGTAAAGTAGACTATCGTGAATTAGAAAAAGAAAATAAATAAGTATTTAATGTGTTATTATATAATTAGGTGATAGTATGGAGTTAGTAACTAAAATACCAGATAGTTTCTTAATAGAGAAACCTTTAACTAATGAACAAATTACATATTTAGTAGAACAAATTAATAGATTTAATAAATTAAATGAATTAGATATTAGTATAAAAGAAATTAAATTAAGTGAAGATGGTAAAGTTATATTACCTATGGGTACTATTATACATGGTATGTCTGGTTTTAATATTGGTAGATTAGATAGTATAGCTAAAAGTGGGATAGTAACAGGTCAAGCATTAGGTATTCCAGAAGATGGTGAAACTTATTATTGTGCTGATTTTCATCGTGTACCTAAAGAAGAAACATTAGAAGAATTTAATAAGGGATTTACTTATCGTGATGGAAGAACTCCTTTTGGAGGTAACGGTATTAGAGGTGGTAACTCAATTGCTTTTATAATAGAACCAAGAGAAGAATTTAGTGAATTACTAGCTTATGATTGTTATAGAGAAGAAACAGAAGAAGGTAAAATAACGAGGTCTTTTGTTAATGAAAGAGGATTACCTATAGATAATAATGACATAGTATCTTCTATTTTATATGGAGTACCTAGAAAATCTTTTAATGGCATAGTACTAGGAGATAGTTTATTTTTAAAAAAAGAAGTATTAGAACTAATTATTAAATTATTTCCTCATTGTTATATAGCTACAATACATGGTGATATTATTTATGTACCCGGTGATAATATAGAAGTATCTTTACTTAAAGGAGAAAACTATGGTTTAAAAGTTCAATTACAAAGAACTAAAAATCAGTATGAACAAGAATTACAAAGAAGTCGTGATCTTTCTACTAAAACATGGGAATTAAGTAAAGCTATTCATATTTTAATAAATAATGATTGTACTTTAGAAGAATGTGCAAGAATTTTATTAGATAATAAATTAGCTCAAGGTAGTATAGAACAAGTAATGGAAGAAATAAACAAAACGAAAAAAGTACTATAAAGTACTTTTTATTTTGTCATATAAATCTAACCAGTTAGTAGTTTGTAAACCTTTAAAATTATTATTACGATTAAATAAAATAGCTTTCTTACCTAAACTTAAAGCTTTATTAATATGATTAATATCATCATCTATTAACATATCTATATTTTTTTCTACTAAAAAAGAAGCTTTATCTCTTATATTAGTATATATAATATCTATATCTATATTATTTTCTTTAAACCATTTTTTAGTTTGACCTAATAAATCATTATATTTTTCATCGGGTCTTGATGTAATAACACATAAAGTATGACCATCTTTATTTAATTTTTTTATTATAGTAGAACAATTATCTTTAAAAGAAGGAGTAAATGTTAATTCTTCACGATATATATCCCAAAATTTTTGAATATAATCATCGCCAAAACTATTTATATTAGAGGGTATACTAGATGAATAACCTTCTTTAGGATAAGAATTATAATATTTTAACCAGTATATTTTTTGAATGTCTTTAGTATTTGTTAATGTATCATCTATATCAATACCTATTGTCATATTAAAACTCCTTACTTAAGCTATTATATCATATTAAAATAATTTATTTGTGTTATAATTATGGTGTGAGGTGTTATTAATATGATGTATAAAAGTGAAGAAGAGTTTTTAAAAGCTTATAACCCTGATGCCTATGATAGGATATCTTTGACTACAGATATATTAATACTTAGTATAAGTGATGAAGTTTCTACTAACTATCGTAAATCTAATAAGAAGTATATGAGTGTTTTATTAGTTAAAAGGGATGATTATCCATTTAAAGATAAATGGTGTTTACCTGGTGGTTTTTTAGATGTTAATGAAGATTTAGAAGATTGTCCTAGAAGAATATTAGCTAGAGAAACTAATTTACATGATATTTATTTAGAACAATTATATTCTTATGGAGGAGTTAAAAGAGATCCTCGTATGAGAATAGTTTCAGTATCTTATATGGCTTTAATAGATAAGAATAGATTAACTGATAAATTAAGTCCTAATGCCTCTTGGTTTAATATTAATTATTTTGAAGAAAAAGATAATGTAACTGTTATTTTAGATAATGGAACGGATACTATTAAGTTTAAGATTAAGAAGACTTTAAAAGAATTAACTACTGATAGATATAAGTTTGAAATAGTAGAGAATAATGATCTAGCTTTTGATCATCCTTTAGTAATATGGGCTGGTATTGAAAGGTTAAAGAATAAGATAAGTTATACTGATGTAGTATTTAATATGATGCCTGAATTATTCGCTTTAGGTGATTTACAACAAGTATATGAAGTTATATTAAATAAGAAGTTATTAGGACCTGCTTTTAGAAGAATTATTGCTAATAAAGTAGAGAAGACAGAGTATGTTCAAACAGGGGCTGGACATCGTCCATCAGTTTTGTTTAGATATAAAAAGAATGCTAATGATGATTAGCATTTTTTTAATATAATTCTTTACATGTACCCGGTTCTGGAATGTAGAAGCAATGGTTTTTATAGGAACCTGCTAAACGATGACCATACCAAGTACTTTTACAGGTTTTATTAGAACCGGGAGCATAGAACCATAAAGCATGAGTAGCTGGGTGATAATATTCACCGTTTAGGACACGTTTAGCTAGATTCTTTTCAGTAGTAGTAGAGCTACCTTGAAATAAAGAGCTTTTAGTACCAACAAATTGATTAGGATCAAAAATAGCATCTGTAATAGTACGAATGTCTTTAAAAGTTAGACAAGAGGCAATAGCTCTATTTACAACGACATTACCAACCATTAACATACCTAGGTTACCTTCACTTAAAGCTTCTGCTCGCATTATACGTGCTAATAAATCTAGTTCTTTAGAAGTATAATTTAGTAACATATGATTCACCTATTATAAAGTATGTTTAAATATAAAAAAGTTGCTAAGCAGCTTTCTTTTTGTTAACAATAAGAACTAAGATTAATAGAACAAAGAGAATTGTAACTAATATCATTTTGATATCAATAGGATTTTTTTCTTCTTCATCTAGTTTAACTTTTTGAGTTTTATCTATTTTTAAAGTAATTGGTTTATTTTTATAATTATTAGAATTAACTACCCAAGTATATTCGTTTCCTTTAGAACTATCAGCATTAGAAGTTAATACTTTGTAATCAGTTTTAATTGTTATAGTAAGATTTTTAACATCTGGATAATAAGTATGACATAGAAATTCATTACTTGTATTAAGAGATACTTCTTTAGAATTATATGTAAAATTAAATTCGTCATAACATTTTCTTAGTTCACTCATAGCATCATATTCTTCGTAAGTAAAATCATAAGTGTATTCATAACCAGTTATGGTATCTGTTGTGTACATTTCTCTTTTGTAGTGTTCGTATCCTCTTTCCCAATCCATTATTTGGTTATTAAATTTATCTATTGTTTGTTGGTTAGCGTTAGATACGTCACTGCTATTTGTATAAATTTTTATATCATCATTTATTTTATCTTCTTCGATAGTTACTTTGTAAGTAGCATCACAACCAGTTAGTATTAAAGCGAGTAATATAATAAGTATTGTTTTTTTCATAATATCCTCCTAACATGTAGCTGTACAAGAACCAAAGGAACCACCAACTACTTGAGCTGGTTCAATGTGCCATGGTTCCCAAGACATTCTAAATGTTAAACCATATTGACTAGCATTATCGTGAACCCATTTAGCAGCACTATTACAATCCCAATTTCCACTACAACTGCTTCCATTAAAAGATAAGTCGGCAGCAATACCAAAACCATGTCTTGAACCTCCTGGACATGCTGTCCATTTACTTCTTTCAGAACATGGTCTTGTTGATTGATCCCATAATCTTCTTTGACTGCTATAAGAGCGCCATCCACTGGTAACAGTTATTTTATATCCTTTAGCACTAGCATCTTGCATTAACTTTGTTAATCTTTCAGCAAAGATAGGATTTAAACCATATGGACCAGATTGCTTTGGTATATCAGCATCACTAGTAGCTCTTCGATTTGGAATAGTGAAGACGCCATTTGATACTGTTACACTTCCAAATGAACCACCAGATGTAGTATCTCCTGTATAGGGAGTTGAAGGAGTTGGTTCTGGGCGAGTGTTTTGTTCTAGATTTTCATTTCTTTTTTGCTCTTCTTGTTTTCTTTTTAATAAAGCTTCTTTTTGTTCTGCTTGACTACGAGCTTGATCAGCTTTTCTTTCTTGTTCATATTGTTTTTCTAAACTAGCTATTTTTTCATTAGAAGCTTCATTATAATATTTTATAACTGTCTCTGGATTATAAGATTCAATTAAAGTAAAAGCATAATTAATAATAGTAGGTAGTAAGAAGATTATTAATCCTGATACTATTTTAGAAGTAATATCTTTAATAGTAGTAGATGGATTATCGGGATGTATCATTAAATTAAATAAATCTTTAATTGCAATAAACATAACTATTATAGGTACGATTATAAAAATAATAGACAATGCATTTTTAAATATTAATAATAATTTATAAATTCCTATTTCGTTTAATGTATTTGTTCCCGCCATAATAATTACCTCGGCATTATTATAACATGTAAAAGGCTTGAACATTAAAAAAAATGTGGTATAATGAAATTGTTCCAATTTTTAGGGGTATAGTTCAATGGTAGAACGTCGGTCTCCAAAACCGCTGATGTGGGTTCAACTCCTGCTACCCCTGCCATTTTGTAATTTAAAACCTAGTAGAAATACTAGGTTTTTGTTTTGAATTTTTAATATAATATTTATTATACTGTTTAATCCACCAATTTTTTTATTAAGAATGTCGCATATAATGGTATTGATTTAATCCTTGTTTCTGGATTATATCCAAAATCTTTTGAACTAATCCTGATCATATAATTTGGATGGTATAATTCATCATAAATTTTTAAACACTTTGATTGTGTATTCTCTCCAGCTTTAACTTCAATTGGTATTATTCCATCATTAGGAGTAGTAATTAAAAAATCAATCTCAGCATCTCTAGTACCTCTCCAATATAATAAATCTATTCCATTTGATTTTAATTGATTGGCAACATAATTTTCAGCAATAATACCACTATATAATTTCATTTCATCTAAAAGAATAGTTTTTATATCGTTATTTAATATTCTATTAAATATACCAACATCTGAATAATACACTTTAAATGTTCCTTCATCCACAAAACCTAATAAGGGTTTCTGTGGTATTTTTATACATTTACTTATTTGTACCATATTGCTTGCTTCTAACCAATTAAGTGGGGTTGAATATTCTCTTGATTTAGCGTCCGAATCTACTATAGCGTATTGAAATTTTTTTGATGCGTTTTGTAATTGAGATGGTAAAGAGTTATATATACTATTTAATTTTAAAGTTTCAGCAGTACTTTTAACATGATTGGTCATATCATTTTGGTAATCTGCAATAATATCATTTAAAATATCAAAACTATAATTATAATAGTTATTTTTTACACTAATTAATTCTTTTATACTTTCTGGCATACCACCTGATAACAGATACTTTTTATAATAATCAAGCGCTTTACTATGAAGAACACCCATAGCTTGATTGCGATCAAAACATGCTTTAATTTTGTTTAATAACATTTCTTCATTAAAAGCAATTAAAAATTCTTCAAAATCCATTGGATACATATATAATCTTGATACTTTACCCACTGGAAATGATTTTGATAACTTTGCTAATTTTACGCCTAATAATGAACCGGCACAAATAATTCTAACATTACTATGTTTTTCATTAAAATATTTTAACTCAGAAATTAATTCTTCACACTCTTGTATTTCATCTATGAATAAAACACTATCTTCCATATCAAAATCAAAATTTAGTAATAATTTTAAATCTTGATATTTTTTTTCTGAATCATCATTAGATTGATATAAATCTATTACTTTTGTGTCACGAAATAAATTTATTTCTTTATAATGTTTAAATTCATTCTTGCAAAACTCATTAATTATATAGGATTTACCACATTGCCTAACACCCAAAATAATTAAGGGTTTAAATTCTTTTTTTTCTTTCCATTTTAATAAGTCATTATAAATTTTTCTTTTCATATTATCCCCTCTATATAAATAGTACTACAACCTACACCTTTTTGCACCCACTTTTTTGAAAAATTTACACCTTTTTGCACCCACTTTTTTGAAAAAATTACACCTTTTTGCACCCACTTTTTTGAAAAAATTACACCTTTTTGCACCCACTTTTAATAAAATAGATGTTAATTACACATTTTTATCCTAATAATTTAGTTATATAAATTAGCAAAAATTACTAGAATATTAAAAATAATTGACTTAACATCTTATCTTTCCTATAATATAAGACAAATTTTGGAGATAGTGGATTAATGTTAATATTTCTTCCATAATCTTTTTAAATTAGGGGGATTTATATGAAATCAGTAGTAAAAGAATGGTTATGTGCTGATAATATTTCTTGGAAACAACAAACAGTAGTATTATCTGCTTTAAGAGGTTGTGATGGTCAATCTAAGTATGATTTATCAAAAAAACTTACTCGTCAATTAAGATGTGCTATATTATATAATGCAGCAGCTAAAGATACAACTTTTATGAGAGATACGATGACTTTAGAAGAAGTTAGAAAACTTGCTGAAGATAGTGATAAATATCCAATTCATTATTATATGCATGCTTGTCATGCTTGTGAAATAATTGGTTTTAAACATCCTGATAAAGAAATTAGAGAGTGGTTCAATGGTGCTTATTTAATTATGGTTGATGCACTTCATTTAAAACCAGAAATTGAAAAAGAATGTGATTTTAGATTAAGAGATGGTGTTAATACACCTTTTACAGAAATAGAGGAAGACGAAAATTAAGTCTTTCTTTTTTGTTTGTATTTAATGTTATCTAATATGGATATGGTATAATAAATTAGAGGTAAATTTATGAATGACATTGATTTTTATATTAACGAAGTACAAAATAAAAAAATAGATGGTGGGGAACATCGTACTAAAGCTTACCCATTTGTTAGTGACGGCTTAATTTTAATAAATAAATATGTAGAAAATTTTGAAGAATTAAAAAATAGAATACAAAGATGTAGAGAATTAGGAATAAATATTCCATTATATATTGATTATAAAGAAGATGATATGGAGTGTTGGTTACTTGAAGAATTAGCTAAGGGTAGTGAATATGCGTCTTTGGTTAAAGATGAAGATATGACAGAATTTTATGCAACTATTCCATATGAACATATGGAAAAATATGTAAGAGATTGTTATTTATTAGAGTATTGTGGTATTGGGATTGAACCAAGATATAGAAATATTTTTTATGATAGGGGGAATGGCTTTACTAATATAGATGTTGGTTTATATAATAAAAAAGAAAATAATGATTCACTTATAGAAACTTATTATTTCTTTAATATGGTATTTCCTGTTTTTAGTCATTCATTTAAAGATGATAGTTATGGAAGAATGGTACAAGATAGAACTATTTTAAATATTATGAAAGCTTTTGAAAATGGACATCCTTTTTTTAATAAGTTTAAAAGATGGATATATAGAAATGAACAATATTTTGCAAACTTTTTAGAAAATAAAGGGTATGATTTATGTCTTGATGAAAAAGAATATGAACAATTAATAGAAATGATAAATCAATTAATAGAAGATACAGTTAATGAAAAATTAAATAATCCAAGTGATTTATTTGTTCATAGGAATTATGATTATATTAGATTATTAGAATCATCAATTGCTTACTGTAAAAAGTTTGATTTATTTGATAAAACTCAAAAATTAGAAGAGTACATAGATAATTCTGTTTATAGTAGAATAAAGTCTATGTTTTTAGAAGATTCTAGTAATGATGTTTTAAAAACTTTGTATTTTAAAATAAGAAGAAACGAATTAGATCCTGTAGGTATTTATCCAGAAGAATACATTAATAAAAAAATTAACGAAGAATTAGAAAAAATAATTTCTTCAAAACATATGAATTGATATTATATCAATTCTTTTTTTATAAAAAAGTAGTTAAAACTACTTTTTACCCATACCAGTACTTAAGTCATCTTCTTCTATTTGTTCTATATTTAAGTCATTGTATTTAATAATATAATATTCATCACAAATTTCAGTTAATGTCTTGTTGGTTATTAAAATGTTATTTTCAAAATCATAAAGTAAAACACCTTCACCATTATTAGCAAAATTATTTGTATTAATGGATGATATGTTAATTAAATAATATGGTTTTTTAGTTTTTTTATTAAAAGCTACGGACATTAATACTCTATAATCTATTAAGCTTCTCTTTTTAGTTTTTACTTTATTTTTATCTTCTTCAGATAGATACCTAAGTAAATTTTTATCTTGTTCTAACTCAGCTAAAATAATATGTAGAACTTCTTTTATTATAGCTGCTTGTTCAGATAAACCAAGGTTACTAAAAGGATCTTTATAACCAATATCGAATACTTTTGTTAATGAATTTTTAATTTTTTTGATTATATATGAAGTTGGTAGTACTTCGTATGTAAGTTCTTCTTCATTTACAAAAATACTAGCAGCATTATGAATTTGAGTGATAAAAGAACCGATGCTTTTTTTTAAGAAATCTTTTTGATTAAGAAGTTCCTTTATTTTAGCATAATGATTAGCATGTTCTTCAAAATTATGAATTGGTTCTCTACAAGGCTTTTTTTCAATATATATAGAATTTAATATTTCAAAATTTGAGATATTAGTTGCTAAATCTTCATTATATTTCTTATATCCTGTTATAATTTCTTCTTCTGATTTTAAGTAGTCTTTTAAACTTCTAAAAGTATATATACTGCTTAACAGGTATATAATTTGATTCATCATTATAAAGGGATTTCTTCTTAAAATACTCCAATCTTTAGGTTTTCCGTTATTAGCAATTAGATCTTTTATTATGATAGATTTAATACTTTTAATAGCTTCATTATTTATTAATTGAATATATTCATTTGCATCCTTGCATAAATTATTGTTTGCTGTTCCATCAAAAAGAGCTTTTATTTTTTCACGTAAGTTATTTAATATACTACATATTTGGGGATATGATATATTAAATAAACCTTTTTCGTCTTTGATATATTGACTATAAATCATTTCAAATGAACTTTTTATAATATATTCTTGTAATGATGACCAGACGGTATCATCAATTTTTAAATAATCAAAATCTAAATACAAATATTCTTCATTTTGATCTTTTTGATATTCTAGACTTTCTAGGTATGTATCAATATTTATATTTCTATTTAAAGAACCAATTATAGTTTTATAAAACTTTGTTTTACTTGCAAGATAATTAAAATAATTATCTATTCCACCAATACCATATTCACTTTTTAATATATCAAATAATACATCTGTATAAGTTTTCATATGACTTACACTCTTATCAGAATCAATATAACCTATTAATTTATCTAATTCTCTTAGTTCTTCTTTACTCATTATGGTTGCTTTAATTTCTTCACCATTATATATTTGTGTATCGTCTCTGTTTTTATAAGGTATATTATTGCCAAAATGTAAGGTAGATCTACCTAATTGAATATTAGGTAGATCAGCATTTAAAGTTAGAAAATATTTTTTGTTTTCGTCACCAGTTACGACAATGAAATAGTGGGTTATAATTACTTCTCCTTCATCAGTTATATATGGAGTAGTTTCTAAATTATAATGGATTTCACTTTCTATACCACAATTTTTAAAGATATGTTGAAGCATTTCAGCTGAATTACGGCATATTACTTTGTAATCAAAACGATTTTCTGTATTCATTATTTCGTTTAATTTGTCATAACTATATTGTAATGTTTCTTTATCTTGACCTTCAAAATTTTTTTGTATTGTATAAAAAAACAATGTATCTTTAGAGACAAGTTTACCTAATTCTATATATGCATATCTTATTTTAGCGTTAGTAGGCCACTCTGAATGTGAGTTAATTTCATTAATTATTCTTTGTAATTCTTGTTCCATACCTTAAGCTCCTATAACTTATTTTTTTTTATAATTGTTAAAAGACTCTGGTACAATAGTTTTATTTTGATTGTCTTTTATATCTTCGTTATGTTGCTCACTATCATAATTTTTTAATAATAGCAAAAAGGAATTAAGTTTATCTTCGTTCCAACCACTTTGAATAGCGCTATTATCTTTATGTTTTTGTTCTTTAGACATTTGCTTAACTTTTAATGTAAGTAGTTTAACTAGGTATTTAGTAGATGCTGGATCTATTTTTTTAATCTTTTTTTCTTTCGTGCTATTATATATAAATTCAAAAGCAAAAGGTATAATAGTAATTGAATCAATATCACGTATTACTCCTTGTTCATCAGTGATTGTGTTAAATTTTAAATAAAGACTTTGTTTTTCACCAGAAACTTCAGAAACTATTTCTAACAAAATTGCTTTATTCTGACCAATAGAATATGCAAATATCGTCATACTAAGTTCCTCCCCTCTACAATAGAAATTATAACATAAAGAAAATGGCTTGTAAAAGGTGATAAACGACTTATTAATATGATATAAAATTTTTTGTGTTATACTATATATAGTGAGATTTGGAGGAGAAAAATGAAAAAGATATTAAGCGTTTTATTTATGTTAATGATTTTGGTTAGCGTTAGTGGATGTGGTACAACTAAAGAAGAAAAAGAGAGTGAAGTAAAGGAACAAACCTTGGTATGCACAACTATTGAAAGTGACGAAGATATGGATATTGAACAAGTAATTTCTATGACTTATAAAAATGATAAATTAAAGCAAATGAAAATGGAAGTTAATACAAAATTAAATAATTCAATCATAAAAGATAATTGGGATGCTTTTAAAAAAACTATGAATGAAAATAATCGAGAATTTGAAAAAGAAGGAATTGTTTTTAAAGTTGTTGTAGATGATAAGGATTATAAATATAATACAACCTTAGATATCGATATTGATAAAGCTAGTGAAGAAGATTTAGATGAACAAGGTTTTGAAGGAATAAAAGGAGATAATAGTACTTTAGAAGATAATAAGCAATCTTATGAAAATGATGGAGCTACTTGCGTAATAAAATAGTATAATAAATACAGTATTTTAATTAATATTGTATTTATACAGTAAATTTATATGAAAAAAAGAATAGTTATAATAGTTATATTATTAGTTATTTTAAGTTGTTTATATTTATATTATGAAAATAATTATTTAAGTATTAGTAATTATAATATTATAAATAATAAGATACCTAGTTCATTTAAAGGTTTTAAAATAGTTCAAATATCTGATTTTCATAATACTAAGTCTAAAAAATTAACTAATGATATTATAGAAGAAATAAAGAAACAACAACCTAATATAATAGTAATTACAGGAGATTTAATAGATAGTAAAAGATATGATTTACAAGTATCTTTAGATTTCCTTAAATCTATTAAAGATGTAGCTCCTATTTACTATGTATCTGGTAATCATGAAGCAGGTTCTGGAAGATATGAAGAAATAGTAAATAGTTTAAAGGGTATAGGTATAAAAATATTAGATGATGAATTTGAAATTATTTCAGTTAATGAAGATAAAATTGCTATTTTAGGTTTAGGAGATCCATCTTTTTATCCAAGTTATATATCCAATCAATCAAAGTATGACTTAAAGGAAACAATTAATAATATAGATGACAATAGTATATTTAAATTATTAATATCACATAGACCAGAAATATTTAATATTTATGTTGAAAATAATATCGATTTAGTCTTAACTGGTCATGCACATGGAGGTCAAATAAGAATTCCTTTTATAGGTGGTTTAATTGCTCCTAATCAAGGATTATTTCCTAAGTATACTAGTGGAACATTTAAAGAAGAAAATACTACTATGATTGTAAGTAGAGGGATTGGTAATAGTATATTACCATTTAGAATAAATAATCGACCTGAATTAGTAGTTGTAACTTTAAATAATGAATAATAAAATCAGGATTGTGTAAATCCTGATTATTTTTTATATTCAGTAGCAAAATCTAATACTTTATCTTCTGGAGGTCTTACGTCAAAGACGATTTGTTGTGTTTTAGCAAATGATTTACCAGAAACATCTGTAATAGTATATCTTATCCAATATTGGTCTTTTGGTTCACATGTAGTAGTTGCGTAAGTACAATCTACATATTCGTGATATACTTTGTGTGTTACTTTATATCCTTCTTTATCATCCCATAGAGTTAAATGTTTATAATTGATTTCATCAATTGTTCTAACATAATATACGGGATCTTCAAATGATAAATGTGGTGGATATAAGTCGTTTGGACTATTGTGATCAATTAAAACAGCACTAGCTTTATTTTTAGAATTAGCTACATAACCTTCAGTATTATCAGCTAGTTTAATTTTATACCAAAAATATGGTCCATCTAAATCATAAAAATCTAATACTGGGTATATATCACCATTTTTAATTTTAGTAATTATATCGCTATCTTGTGTAGTTTGAGAACGAACATTAACAGCATCATAAATTACTTCTATGTACCATCCTTTTTTAATACTTGCTATTTTTTCTTCTTCAGCTTCCTTTAAATCTTGTGTTTTTTTAACAAAGAAGAAAACACCACCTATGACAATGATAAGAAATAATAAAACAATTATACCTTGTTTTTTCATACTGCACCTCTTATTTAAATATTCGATTTTATTATAACATAATTTACTTTAATATTATATGAATAAAAATATATATTTAGAATTTAATGTTATAATACAATTAGTGGTGATACTTATGATAGATAATATTATTTTAGATTTAGAAAATAAATTAAATATTAAAATTGATAATAATAAAATTATCTATTATACGGATGGAGCTACTGATTCAATAGTATTTAATATAGATGATAAATATTTAGTTAAAACAATGGATTATAATACTTTTAGTAATCAAATTAAGTTTTTATCTTATTATAATGGTATTAACAATTTACAAAAGATAGTTTGTTATAATGAAGAATTATTATATATTTGTTTTGAATTTATTAATGGAGATAGTTTTAAAAATGTTGTTAATATAGATGTTAATAGTGTAGTTAAACAAGTATATGAATTAGTTAATAGTTATAAAGAATTTAGATATGATGGATATGGTTATTTAGAAGAAGATCATAAAAGTTGGATAGAGTTTTTAAAAGATGAAGCTATATATTCAATAAGTCGTGTTAAAGATGTTGAAATAGATACTAGTAAAGTAGATGCTGCTTTAGAAGTTATAAAAAAATATAATATTAAGAAATATTTAATACATGGAGATTTTGGTGTACATAATTTTATTATGAATAAGGGAAGTGTTTATGTAATAGATCTAATGCCTGTTGTAGGGGATAGATTATATGACTTTTACTTTGCTTTATTTTCTTCTATTAAGATATTTAATAAATTAAGTAAAGAGAAGATATTAAGTTATTTTGATGAAGATTATGAATATAAAGAAGCTTTAATGATAGTAGTTTTATTTATTAGAATGTGTAGAGCTTATGTGTATAATAGGGATGATTTTGATATATATCTTAGTTGGTACAATGGAGAAAGAGATTTTCATATAAATAGAATAGCTTTTATTATAGTTGATAATGAAATTAAGTATTTAAGGAATTCTTCTTTAAGTCATAAAGAATGGTGTTTAAGTTTAGGAATAAGTGATGAAAGTTATAATAACTTAGTTAGAGGTTATATAAAAGATAATGAAATCGTTTATTATCAAGGAGATTTTAAATATAATGATTACGTTATTAAAGTATGTACTGATACTTATGAAAGAGTAGCTAAAGATAATAATTTAAAAGATTATAGTGTATATTGTGGAGTAATTAAAGGTAAGATAGGTGAAAAATGGAAACCAATATTAAAAGTAAAATAGATTATAAATTAAGAAAAGCGAAGAATGAAGATAAGGAATTGTTGATAAGTTATAAGCTAGCAACAATTTTTGCGTATGCTAATAATTTAGATAAGAAAGAAATAGATAAAATAAATAATTATGTTTTAGAAAGTATTAAAGAAGAAATAAATGATTATAAAGTAATAGAAATAGATAGTAAAGTAATTGGTTCTTTATTAGTAAGAAATGAAAATAATGAAGTTTTATTAGATGAAATATATATTGAAGATAAATATAGAGGGCTTGGAATAGGAAGTAAATTAATAAGAGAAATATTAAGTAAACATAGTGTTGTTTATCTATGGGTATATAAGGAAAATGCTGAAGCGATTAAGTTATATAGTAGTTTAGGTTTTAAAGTAATAGAAGAAACTGAAACAAGATATAGAATGAAATATGAGGGATAAAGATGAAAGTACTATTATTTACACATGAACAAGATATTGATGGAATGGGTAATGTTATATTATGTAAACAAGCTTTTAAAGATTTTGATTATGTAACATGTAAGACATTTGAAGTAAATAAGAAAGTTCAAGAAAAGATAGATGATAAATCAATTTATAAATATGATTTTATTTATGTGACAGATATTTGTATTAAAGAACCTTTATTATCTTTTATAAATAATGATGAATATTTAAAAGATAGATTAATTATTTTAGATCATCATAAGTCAGAAATAGATGAAGGCAACGACAAGTATGATTTTGTTCATATAGTAATAGAAGATAAGAAAGGTAAAGTATCAGGAACTAGTTTATTTTATGAGTATTTATTTAATAATAAGTTAATTAAAAAAACTAAGTCTTTAGATGACTTAGTAGAATGGACAAGACAATATGATACTTGGGAATGGAAAAAATATAACAATCCTAAAGGAAGGATGTTACATATTTTATTTGAAGTATTAGGTTATAAGAAGTATATAGAAATAGCTAGTAGAATGATTTTAAATGAAGAGGAAATTATTTTTTTACCAGAAGAATTAAAAATAATAGATGATTTTATAAAGCAATTTGATAAAGATGTATTAATGATAATTAAAGATATGAAAGTATGTGAATTGGTTATTGATAATATTAAGTATCGAATTGGTTATGTAAGATGTCCTTATAAATATCGTAATGATATTAATGAAGTAGTAATGAAAAATAATATAAATGATATCGATGTTGTAGGAATGATTATGACTGATACTGATACTGTTTCATATCGTAATGTTAAAGATATAGATGCTTCTAAGATAGGTGTTTATTTTGGTGGTAAAGGACATAAGAGTGCTGCTAGTAATCCACAAGATAATGCGTTATTTAAAGAAATAGTTAACAATTTATATGTGGATTAAAAATTAGGAAATAAAGATAATTGATTAGTATCATCTTTTTTCTTAATTGATGTTTTAGAAAGAGTATAATTATTTTTAATAGTAGTCATATTTAACTTGATTTGATCTTTTAGTAAACATCCATCAATGGGACTTTTTTCTATATAACTATCTATTATAGAATATAATTGTTCTTCGAATGTAGATAGAGTATTAGAAGTATAATACTTAGTTAATAGTTTATTAATAAAGGTTTCGATAGTATCTTTTTTAGAAGACTTAGAATTCTTAGAATCACTATCTAATTCAATATTCTCTTCTAAAGATAGTTGTTTATAATTATCATCTTTAGTAAATTCTTTAATTATTTTAGAATGAGATGAATTTTTTAATAATAAGTTAATTGATGTTTGAAAATCTAGGTTATGATGTTCATAGAATATATGAAGTAATTCAAAGATATGATAGTTAGTTTCTTCTTCTATTTTATTTTTTAAAGTAGTATATAAATTATTATAACAACCTTCTATTAAAATAAAATTTATATTAGAAGAATTAACTTGGTAATCTTTTATTTCACTTAGAACATTTTCATATACATAGATTATTTTATAATAAGGAATAGATTCAAATAAATATTTTATAAAGTCAGTTTCTTTTAATGAAGAACGAGTTTTAGAAGATTCATTATCTATTAATTTAGTATATTCTTCTATAGTAAGTTCTTTTTTTAAATATAATGAAATCAGGTTTTTCATTAAGTTTAATATTTTATTTTTATTCATACAACCACCTAGTTACTAGTGTATTATATAAATATTTTTATTTTTAGTAAAGAAAAAATATAATAGATAGTTAGGTTTTGTGTTATTATTTATGTAGGTGATAAAAATGAAGTATGAATATAAAACTAAAGGGACATGTTCTGTTGTAATAAGTTTTGATATTAATGATAATGTTATTACTAATATTCAGTTTATGGGAGGATGTCCTGGTAATTTAAAAGCAATATCTAAGTTATTAGATGGAAAGACAGTGGAATATATTGAAGAGAAGTTAAAAGGTAATTTATGTGGTAATAGAGGGACTTCTTGTGCTGATCAGTTAGCTATTGCTGTAAGAGAAGCTTATGAGGAGAATAAAAAGAATGGGTAAGAATAAAGGTTCTAAAGTAGATAAAAAGAAACTTAAAGAAATATATAAAAAAGAAGTACCAGAGGAGATAAGAGTTTTATTTGGTAAGTTTATTGTTTTTTCTATCTTATATTTAATCTTTTTTGGAGGAATTTATCCTTTTTTCTTAGTTAGTCATTTTCATAAAGTTAATCTTATTCTTATTTTAGTCTTTTTAAGTCTTTTTTATGTTTTTATAATTATTGATGTAATAAGAAAGAAAAAGCATTTTAATTCGATATTATTTGTTATTTTATTATTGCTAGTTATTATTTCTATATCATTTTCAATTGTCAAATTAGTAATTTAACTTGAAATTTGGTGTATTTTTTGTATAATACGTGTTATAATTGTTTAGTTATTTAAATGAGGAGGTGCCCTATGAGAACTTATAAAGCAAATTTACCTGAAGGTGTTAAGAAGACATTCGGAACTTTAAGAGGAGTAAAAGTTAGATTAGTAGCTAAAGATACTAAGAAGGCAAAAGATAAAAAGAAAAGTAAATAATCTAGTATTATAGCAGGCGTTGCCTGTTTTTTCTTTTGCTAATAAATGTTATAATATATGAGGAGGTAGCTTATGAAAAAAGTATTCCTTATTATAGTTTGTTTATTTATGATAGTTGGTTGTAAAGATACTAAGAAAGATTTAGAAACTAATGAAGATAAAGAAACTAAGTTTGAATTAAAGAAGTTAGATGAATCTAAAGATTATGTTTATTTAATAGATAATAGAACTTTTAAGTTAGATAATAAAGATTATTTAATTCAAACATTAAATATTAATTTAAATAGTGATGATGTATCTAATATTAATTTAGAAATTAAGACTTTTGTTAACAATAGTATTAAAAATGCTGTATTAGATAATAATAATTTAAAACAAGGTAATGTTATTAGTTATAAATATTATGTAACTAAGGATTATATCTCAGTTATTCAGAATTATTATTTTTATGTTAATGGTATTAAGGGTGAAGATAAGAGTAATGTTTATGTAATATCATTAATTGATGGTAAGAGACTAAGTAATAATAAGTTATTAGAAATATATTCTTTAGATGAAGATAAGTTATATGAAATGTTAGAAAGTATTATAGATAGTGAAGATGTTTTATATACTATATCTAATATAAAGAATCATGGTTATGATTTATATGTTAATAATGATAATAAGTTATGTATGATATATGATGAAGTAACTGATGAATATAGTGAAAAAAAAGAATTGATTTTAAAATAATCAATTCTTTTTAAATGAAACTACTTAAGCCACTCATACATATTTTATTAATAAAGATAGATATATTACTTGGTTCATCTTGGCAATCTTCTTTAATCCATTTTTTTATAATACCAATAGTACCATCAACAATAAAACTATATATTTTATCTAAATCTTCTTTAGAAGCTTTTTTTAATAATTTTTGCCATTCAGTAATACTTTCGTTATACACTAAACGAAGGATTCTTCTTAAGAAGGTATGATCACCATTTTCACCTAGTAATCTAGTATATATTTCTTTACGACTAGATATGGTTTCAATTATTTTACTAGTAAATGAGATAAGATAATTTCTTTTTATTTCACCTATAAGTTTTTCTAAGTCAGTTATTAAAGATTCTTCTATTTTAAAGACTAAGTCATTAACATCTTTATAATATTTATAGAATGTTGTTCTATTTATATTAGCTTTTTTACATAGTTCTAATACGGTAATATCTTCAATACTTTTATCTTTTAAAAGTACTAAAAGAGTATTAGTTAATTTTTTCTTAGTGTTTATAATTCTTTTATCCATATTATCACCTTTTACTATCTTAATTATAATATATATTTTTTAAATAAGCAACACATTGTCTATTAAAATTTGTTATGTCTAGTCTTTATTTTATGCTATAATGTTATAGAGAATAAGGAGGATTTTATGGCAGATCGATTTATTTTTAATGAAACGTCATATTTTGGTTGGGGTGCAAGAGATGTACTACCTAAAGAGATAGACAAAAGAAAATTAAAGAAGGCTTTATTAGTTACAGATGAAACTTTAATTAAAGCTGGTATTACAAAGAAAGTAACAGATGTTTTAGATAAATCTAAAGTGTTATATGAAGTATTTAGTGAAGTTAAACCAAATCCAACGATTGATAATGTTAAAAAAGGACTTAAGATGTGTACAAAGCATCATTGCGATTATTTAATAGCTGTTGGTGGTGGTTCAGTTATGGATACAGCAAAAGCTATTGGAATTGTAATTAATAATCCGGAATTTAAAGATATTAGTACTTTAGTAGGGACTGCTGATACAAAGAATAGGTCTTTACCAATAATTGCGTTACCAACAACAGCGGGTACAGCAGCTGAAGTTACAATTAATTATGTTATTACCGATCCTAAAGAAGTAGTTAAGTTGGTATGTGTAGATTCTAATGACATTCCTATATTAGCTATAGTAGATTCAGAGTTAATGACAGGAATGCCAGCAAGTTTAGCAGCAGCAACAGGGATGGATGCTTTAACTCATGCTATGGAGTGTTATATTACTAAAGGACATACTTTAATGAGTGATATGTTTGCTTTAAAAGCTATGGAATTAATTTATAATAATTTAGAGAAATCTATTACAAAGGATAGAGATGCTTTAGATAAGATGGCTTTAGCACAATATATTGCTGGAATGGGATTTAGTAATGCTGGTTTAGGAATAGTTCATTCAATGGCTCATCAATTAGGGGCTTTATATGATACACCTCATGGAGTAGCTAATGCATTATTATTACCATATATCTTAGAATATAATGGCCAAGTATGTGCGTCTAGATTTAAAGATATGGCTATTGCAATAGGATTAAATGTAGATAATTTAAAAGATGAAGAAATAGTTTCAGTAGTAGTAAAAGCTATTAGAGATTTAGCACTACGTCTTGATATTCCACAACATATTAAAGATATTGGTGGTAAGGAAGAGGATATACCAGTTCTTGCTAAAAAAGCTTTAGAAGATCCTTGTACTGGTGGAAATCCTAGAGAAACAACTTTAAAAGATTTTGAACAATTATTTAAGAAAGCTTTTTAAGAGATTTATTAATCTCTTTTTCTTTGTTATAATTTAAATAGGTGATCAACATGAATATAGACGAACTTATAGATAGTGTGCTTAGGGGAGTAGATAATAGTTGGCCGACTTTTTATAAAATACGTTATGTATATTTAGAGGTTGGTAAAATATTAAATCGTGATACAGATTTTTTCTTTTCGGTAGATGGTAAATTAGATGAAGCTAATTTAACGATAGAACAAATAAAAGAAATATATGAAAGTAATACTGGTCGTGATTATAAAGTAATATGTAAGTCAGCTTCATATATACTAAAAATGATTTATGAAAGATTAGGTATTAAAGCTGAATTAATTGAAACTAATACAACGATAGCAACCGTAGGAGCTGATGATTTCTTAATAAACCATTGGTTATTAGTTGCTTATGATGGAGATAAAGCTTATTTTATGACTTTAACACCTGATTTACCTTATATTAAAATGGGGATGGAAACAAAACATTTTGCATCTAATATACCTTATGAAAGAAGTTATAATGGTAAAATATTTAAAGTATATAAAGGGGAACAAATTATACCTTCTTCAGTATCTAAAGAATATTTAAAGAAAGTAGATCAAGATATTGGTTATATTAAGGAAATGTATCACTATGGTGATAATGGTAATATAAGTAAAGAATGGAATTATCATTATACTAATGCTTCTTTATTTATGTTAAGAGATGCTTTAAAGAATAATAAATTATTTTATGATTTAGAAATATGTAAAACAACTTTTTATAAAGATTTAATTAACTTTACTGGTTCTAAGGGACAGGATATATCTTTATATGATTGCTCTTTATTTCAACTAGATGAAAGTGATGTTAATATTTGGATTAAAACTTTATGTACACATGTAGCGGAAAAAATATCTGATTTATTAAGAATGAATATAGATGTAGTTCCTCCAGTAGAAAATCCTAATTGGAATTATAATGCTTGGTTATTTAATTTATGTGTTCAAATGGAAGATAGATTAATAAAAGAATTAAGTGTAGATAAAGATGTTGATACTAAAGAACTTAAAATAGATGTATTAAATTTTAATTATAATAAATGGTCTAAGAAATTAAAAAAGAAATTAAGTGTTAGTAATGATCCATATGATTATGATAATGTCTTAGTATTAATAGATAAATTAAATGCTTTAATAAATTGTCTTAATACTAAGGGAAAGATAGGACATTTAGGAGAAATATTTAATAGTTTAGCTTTTCATTTTATAAAACCAGAACATTTATATCAATATTCTACAGATGATGATGGTTATTTAACTAATTATTATATAGCGAATAAGTTTGAAGTTTTGTTTAGACAAATATTTGATTGTGGTAATACAATTGGGGAATTTAATAAAATGGATTATAGTGAACAAATAGTTATTATAAAGGAAATATTAGCAATGATGTTTCCAGAAATTAATTATGATAATTCAAAGCAATTAACAGATTATAATCCAGAATTTAGTGCTATTTTAAATAGAATTCAAATATATCCAATTAAAAATAAGAAAAATGGAGAGTATGCGATTATTTTTAATATAATTGGTGATTATGCTAGTGGAGATTATTATTTCTTTTATAATCCTCGTACTAATGAATTTTATGTTACAGATGCTTTAAATATTTATAATGACTATATAGTTGTTAGTAGTAGAATGAAAGATAGAATTGAGTCTTTAGAAAATACTTTAGAAGATGATTGGGGTATTAAAAAATAGGATTATTGAATCCTATTTTTAAGTTTATATTCTAAAGTAGATGGTTTTGTATCTAAAGGTGGATTTTGACGAGGAGGTAAAACCTTCTTTTCTTTTAGTGTTTCAGCAAGAGCTTTTATTGATAAAAAGACTGGGTATTTAGGACTGTCACTATCAATATGCTCTAATGGTAATTTGTATTTTTGTAATATATTTAAAGTATGTCCTATTTCTGTAATAATAGGTTTATCATTAGGTGTTGATCTTAAGATATAGTATTTAAATTTTAAGATATCTTCTGGATCACGAACAGCATAAATGTATACTAATTCACCATTAGTATTTAATATTTCGAACACTGTTGAAACATTGGGCTCAGTCATTCAATCACCTCTATATCTAGATTATATAATTAAAATATGAGGTAGTCAAATTCTTCTTTTTATTAAATATTTAATTAATTAGCACTTAACCATTGACAGTGCTAATTAATAGTGCTATTATTCAATTAGTACGAAAAAGGAAGATGAAATATGAAAAAGAAACAATTTAAAACAGAGTCTAAAAAAATATTAGATATGATGATTAATTCAGTGTATACAAATAAGGATATATTCTTAAGGGAACTAGTATCTAATGCTAGTGATGCAATTGATAAACTTTATTATAAATCATTAACTGATCGTAAAGTTAAGTTAGATAAAGATGATTTTGCTATTAGAATAGATTTAAATAAAGAGGATAGAACTATTACTATTTCTGATAATGGTATAGGTATGACAGAAGAAGAATTAGATGAGAACTTAGGTATTATTGCTAAGAGTGGATCTTCTTTATTTAAAGAAATGAATGAAAAGAATAAAGATATTAATATAATAGGTCAATTTGGAGTAGGCTTTTATTCAGCATTTATGGTAGCTAAAGAGATTAAGGTATTAAGTAAAGCTTATGGTAGTGATGATGCTTATGAATGGATAAGTAATGGTACTGATGGATATGAAGTAAATAAAGCGACAAAGAAAGATGTTGGTACAGAGATTACTTTATATTTAAAAGATAATACAGATAATGATAGTTACGATGAATTTTTAGAACAAAGAAGAACTGAAGGTATTATTAAGAAGTATTCTGATTATGTTAAGTATCCTATTATTATGAAAAAAGAAGTAAAAGATGATGATAAGAAGGAATCTAAAGTAGAAGATGAAACTATTAATAGTATGATTCCTATTTGGAAGAGAAATGAAAGTGAAGTAACAGAAGAAGAATATAATTCATTCTATTCTGATAAATTTTATGATTTTGAAGCACCTGCTAAAACTATTCATAGTAGTGTAGAAGGTCAAGTATCTTATGATGCTTTAATGTTTATTCCTTCTCATGCACCATATGATTACTATACAAAGGAATATGAAAAAGGATTACAACTATATTCTAATGGTGTCTTAATAATGGATAAATGTGCTGATTTATTACCTGATTATTTTAGCTTTGTTAAAGGTTTAGTAGATAGTGAAGATATATCACTTAATATATCAAGAGAAATGTTACAACAAGATAGACAATTAAAGATAATTGCTAAGAGTTTAGAAAAGAAGATTAAAACTACTTTAGAAGATTTATTAAAAGAAGATAGAGAAGCTTATGAAAAATTCTTTGAAGCATTTGGTATGCAACTTAAATATGGTATTTATAGTAGCTATGGTATGAATAATGAAACATTAAAAGATTTATTATTATTCTATAGTTCTAAAGATAAGAAACGTGTAACATTAAAAGAATATGTTGATAATATGAAGGAAGGACAAGATAAAATCTATTATGCTAGTGGAGATAGTTTAGATAAGATAGATTTACTTCCTAATGTTGAAAGATTTAAAGATAAAGATTATGAAGTATTATATTTATGTGATTATATAGATGAATTTACTATTCAAGCATTAATGGAATATGAAGGTAAGAAGTTTGTTAATGTAGCTTCTGAAACTACAGATATAGAAGAACCTGAAGAAAAAGAAATGTTAGAAAAACATAATAAAGAAGCTAAAGATATGTTTGAAGTTATGAAAGAATCTTTACCTGGAGTTAAGAATGTTAAATTTACTAATAAACTAAAGAATCATCCAGTATGTTTAAGTACAGAAGGTAATATATCTTTAGAAATGGAAAAAATCTTAAATTCAATGCCTACAGGAGAGAATGTTAAAGCGGAGATTGTCTTAGAAATAAATGAAAAACATCCTATTGCTAAGAAGTTAGAAGAATTATATAAAGAAGATAAAGATAAATTAACTCAATATACAAAGATATTATATAATCAAGCTCGTTTAATAGAAGGATTACCTATTGATAATCCAACAGAATTAACTAATTTAATATGTGATTTAATGAGTGAAAGATAGTAGTGATACTATCTTTTTTTAATTTAATATTATATAATAGAAAAAATTTAGAGGTGTTATATGGTTTTAGTAAAGACTATAGAAAATGATTTAGAATGGTTAAGAAAAGTAAGTAAGAAAGTAAATGTTAAGAAAGATAATATAAAAGAAGATATTAATGTTCTTAAAGATTATTGTATAAATAATGAAGTATTTGCAATGGCTGCTATTCAACTTGGTATAGATAAAAGATTAATATATATTAAAAATACTGATATTAGTAAGATAGAAGATGATAGTTGGAATGAAGCTATTATTTTAATAAACCCTAAGATAAGAAAGAGAATAGGTTTAACTAAGTATTGGGAAGCTTGTGCTAGTTGTTTAGATAATACAGGGTTAGTTTTAAGACCATATAAAGTTATAATAGATTATATAGATATTAAAGGATGTAAGCATCAAAAGACATTTAAGGGATTTGCTTCAACAGTATTTTCACATGAATATGATCATTTAGATGGTATTCTACATATTGATAAAGCAATAGATATTAAAGTTATGAATGAAGAAGAAAGAAAGGAGTTTAGAAAGACTCATAGTTATGAAATCTTAAGTAAAGAAGGAGATTTCTTAGAGTTAGAAAAAGATTATGGTAAAAGAAGTTAAAACCAATGCAATGCGTATTTTAGAATCCAAAGGAATTATTTATAAAGCTCATATATTAGAATTAAATGAAGCTTTAGATGGTGTTTCAGTAGCTCATTTATTAAATGTTAATGAAGATATGTTTTTTAAAACTTTAGTTACAGTGGCTAAGAGTAAGGAACATTATGTCTTTATGGTTCCAGTTAAAGAAAACTTGGATTTAAAGAAAGCTGCTAAAGCAGTAGGTGAAAAAGATATGGAAATGATTCCATTAAAAGAGTTATTGCCTTTAACTGGTTATGTTCATGGTGGTTGTTCACCTGTTGGAATGAAAAAACAATTTACAACAGTAATAAATGATACATGTGATTTATTTGATAAGATTTATTTTAGTGGAGGAAAGATAGGAGTATCTGTAGAAGTTAATAAAGATGATTTTATTAACAAGATGAATGTTATTAAAGCAGATATAATTAGATAAGATGAAAGTATTAACATTAAAACAACCTTGGGCTTCTTTAGTAGCTAATGGGTATAAGGTATATGAATTTAGAAGTTGGAAAACTAATTATAGGGGAGAAATCTATATACATGCGGGATGTGGAGTAGATAAAGAATGGTTAGATAAAGTTAAAGATTATAGTATTGATTTTCCTAAAAAGAAGATTTTATGTAAGGTAGTTATTGAAGATTGTATTAAGATAGATGATGAATTTAATAAAATGATTAGTAAATTAGATAAGAATGTATATAAAGATAAATATAGAGATGGATATGCTTTTAAATTAGGTAAAGTTACTAAAGTAAATATTGATAAAGAAATAAATGGTCAATTAGGACTTTGGAGTTATGATGAAGATAACTAATTATTATAGGTTATCTTTTAAAATATATAATATAATTTATTAAAGGAGAGACTTTATGATAAAACAAAAAGAAAGAGGTTCATTAATTGTTATTTCAGCTCCAAGTGGTAGTGGAAAAGGAACAGTTATTAATGAATTATTAAAAAATGATAGTGAACATAGATGGCTTTCAGTATCAACTACTTCAAGACCTATTAGAACAAATGATGTACCTGGTGTTACTTATAATTTTGTAACTAAGGAAGAATTTGAAAAGAAGATAGAAGAAGGTTATTTCTTAGAATATACAAATTATGTAGGTAATTACTATGGAACTCCTAAAGAATTTATTAGTGATAAATTAAGTAAAGGGATAGATGTTATTTTAGAAGTAGAAATAGAAGGAGCTAGTAATATAAAGAAACTTATTCCAGAAGCAATATTTATTTTTATAATGCCGCCTTCTTTAAAAGAAATGGTTAGAAGACTTAAAAAAAGAGGAACTGATTCTAAAGAGAAAATCTTAGATAGATTTCATCAAGCTTATAAAGAAGTCAATGAAGTTACAAAATATAACTATGTAGTAGTTAATGATAAGTTAGAGGATGCTGTAGATAAAGTTGAAGCTATTATTAAGTCTGAAAAATGTCGTGTTGATAGAATTGAAGAAGTTTATTTGAATACAACAGAAGAAGAAATCCATGAATTATTAATGGATGATAAAGATTTTGTTAACGAAGATATCGTCATATAAGAATGAGTAATCATTCTTTTTTTTATGAGTTTATGATATGATATATTTAGAAAATAGGGTGAAGGCTAGATGAAGGATAAAAATTCTGGTAAGTTATATGGTCGTGCTCGTCGTATTGAATTCATAGAGAAATTAGCTTATTTCTTTGCTGGTTTAGTAGCAGTTGTTGTTGTATTCTTTATCATATCTCATCAAAAAGGATTTGAAGATGACAATAAGAATTTTGCTTATTTAAGAGAATATATGGAAGCTAAAGGATATTATTGTGAAATGATTCAAAGTTCGGGAGGTAGTTGTACATTAAAAAGTGATGTTAGTACTTCTGTATTTACTAGATATGAAGATGGTTTTGAATTTATTGTTAAAACTGATTCTTATTTTTTAAATATTAAACATATTTCAACAGCTAATGATTTTATTGCTTTTAGAACTACAGCTAATGCTTTAGTAGGATATAAAAGTATGAATTATACTTGTAAATATGATGATAGTGTTGTTGGTAAATTAAGAGAATGTGTAGCCGATGATGGAACTATTTTAGATGCAGATGCCTATATAGGTGTTATAGAAATGGCAATGCAAGATGTTGATAATTTTATTGAAAGTTCTGGTTATTATAAGAAAGAATTGATGGAAGATTACGAATGGCGTAAAAAATAAACTACTAAATTACTTAGTAGTTTTATTCTTCTTCATCTTTCTTTTTTTTCTTTTTCTTCTTTTCTTTAACATTTTTAACGTCTTTAACATTCTTGCTAGATGAATCTTTTTCTTCAGTTATTTCATCTTGAACAATTAAAGTAGTAGTTCCAGCTTCTTCTGGTTCTGAACTTCCTTTAGAATAGAAGATATAACCTGCTATTTCAACAGCTGCATAAATCATCATAATAATACCAATAGTAGCAACAATAGCACCACTATATACGATGGTAAATATTCCAATACCTATTAAGATAATAGAAACTATTAATAAAGGAATAAATTTTTTACTTTTAGGACTTATAGATAAAACATTAATTAAACGAATTATACCACTAAATAAAATCCAAGCTCCAACGATAAAACGTAATAATTTACCTACTAAATCATGAAAGAAGATAAAAATAATAGCAAGACCTAGTGCTATAGCACCAAATACTAAAGACATTTTTTTAGTTCTAATAGTAGGGTTTTTAGCACTTACCCAAAATGTAACAATATTAACAACAGCTACTATACCTAGGATTATTCCTATACCATAAGATAAAACTGTTATTACTTCATCATGATTTCTAAATAATATAGCACCAATTATAAAGTAAATAATTGAACTTATTAAGGAAGATTGTGATGAATATGATTTAACTTTAATTTCCATTATATGACCTCGTTTCATTGTATTTATTATACAACATTGTAAAGTATTTTATCAATAAGTTGTGTTTTTATAATAATAGATGTGCTATAATTAAAACAAATAATAGGGAGGGTGTTATATGCTAGATTTTGATACGGCGATTGAGATATTAAAAAAGTATGGGTTTAGTTCAACATCAGTACACCCTTACTTGTATCAAAATGATAATGTAATTGGTCTTTGCTATGAATATGAAGATGAAGATTATGGTACTTTAGAGAGAATTAAAGTATTTGATGATAAAGAGTCTTTTGAAGAGTTTGTTAAACAATTAAATTGGTTGAATGTTAATGGTAAGACTTATCATGTAAGAATGATATTAGATAATTATGAATCAATGAATCCTAAGACTTTATTTTTACGTAATGAAAAGATTATGATGGCTGGGGAAATGTTTGATATAGAACAAACAGATTTACGTGAAAGTCAAAGAAATCAAATGGATGAAGTATCACAAATATTATATGAAGCTGGGGATTTATTATTAGTTTATGATGAAATAAAAGGTCGTCAATTACAATATTTACAAAAATTAGTTGATTTAAAAAATGTCTTACGTCAAAAGTATTTTGATTTACAAAAAGAAGTAGATATTTATAATAACAATAAAGTAGAACGTACACTTAATTTATTACCTAATGTTTTTGATAAAGGTAGTATTGATGAACAATTAGAGATTGCTATTAAAGATAGATATAATTTATATATTTCAAGACGTCCTTCTTTAGAAGAAATAACAGATTTTATTAAAGAAATATGGAATCTTAATAAAAATTTGGAAATGAATGTTAGATATTATGAAGCTCAAAAAGAAGAAAATGATGTTCGTAATGAAATAAAAGTTGTCGATAAGAAAATGGAACTCATTTCTAATTTAAATGATGAATATAAACCTTTTTTAGGAGGAATAGATTTAGTTAATAAATTTAGAAAGATTAATATAGAATGTAAAAATGAAAGTACTTCAATGGCAGATAGTTATGTTACCGAAAGAATAGAAAATATTAATAAGAAGTATGCGGTATATGATGAGTTAAATTTATTATATACTTCTGATTATTTAAGAGAAGCTATTCAAAATTCTAATTATGGTGATTTAGCTATTAAATATTCTAAGAATGCTAAACAAGATAGTTTTAATAAACCTAGATTACCTCTTAATGAAGTAGCTGCTGATTTAACTAGTAAGAATCATAGTCAATTAAGTTTAGATGAACAAGCTATATTAACTATTTATAATAATCATAAATTCCGTAAGATATGTAATGCTATTTTAGCAATTGATAATTTTGAACAAGTTCCTTTAAAAGATGTTGTTAAAAAAGTAAGTAGTATTAAAGGATTTTCTAAGTTAAAAACGGAGTGTTATGATTCAGTTAAGAAGAGAATAGATGATCCAGTTAATCAAAATATTAAGCAAGCTTTATTTAATAATTATGATTTTACTAGTTTTGAAACATTTATATCTTCTTTAGTTAGAGAGTTAGCTAAATTACGAAATGTTAATAATAAGATGACTATTAATAGTGATATTAATATGTATTTATTAGTTAAGAAGTTAGATGATATTTCAAATAGAAAGTTTATTTTAGTAACTAATGATTTAAGTAGTTTATTAGTAGATGCTAAAGAGAATAATTTAATGATAGGTATTGCTTTATTAAAAGAGCAAATGCCAGTATTATATTCACCTTATTATTTTGATGTAGGAGATATTTATAGTAAGAATGCTTCACCAGAGATGGCAATTAAGGAAATGGTTAATTTTGAATTATTAATTGAAACTTCAGATATATTAATTAATATTGATACTAATAAAACTAATGTAGCTAGGTATTATACTAAACCTAAATTAGTTGGTAATATATCTTATGTAGATGATATTAAGTTAAGTTATAAAACAACTTTCTGTAAGTATTCATTTATTAGTAATTTATCTATACCTAGTGCTGTAGTTAGTGAACCTACACCAGTAGTAGAACAAAAGGTAGAAGTAGAACCAGTTACGCCAGTGCCACCTGCACCGGAAGTAGCAGAAGTTCAATCTGTGGTACCAGCTGTACCTGAACCTGTGGCACCAACTGTACATGAACCAGTGGCACCAGAAAAGTTTGCCCCAGAACAAGCTCCTTTAGTAACACCACCAGTTAATAATAAGGTAGTTAAGGTAGTAGTTAAAAAACCGGTAGAACCAAAGGTAGAAGAAAATAAAGAAGTTAAACCTGTTAAAGTGGTAGTTAAAAAGAAGGTAGTAACACCTCCACCACAACCAGTAAAAAAAGTGGTTAAAGTTGTAACTGTTAAGAAACCTAATGTAGTAGCATCTAATGGCGAAGGAAAGAAGGAATGATTAGATGAATATATTAAAGATGTTAAAGGATTTCATTAAAAATATTAAGAAATTTTGTACTTATATAGTTAAAGTAGATTTTAAAGAGTTATTTATTAATACTGGGACTTTGGTTTGTTATGCTATAATGGCGGCTTTTGTTTATTTACCTATTGGTATTATAAGAGATATGTTAAATGATTTTATTCAATTTTTTACACCAATATCTGGTTTGGGTGGAGAAATTTACATATTTATTTTTAAATTAATAAGTGCAGTCTTAGCTATATTAGTATTTATTTATTTCTTTAATAAACGTTATGCTAATATAGATAAAGAATCTTCTAAAGATAATAAAGAGAAGAAAAAAGATAAGGAATCTAAAGAAGATAAAGATAAAAATAATGATGATTTAGATTTACCAAAGGAAAAGGATGAATAAATCCTTTTTTTATGTAATTAAAACTTGTCAATTAATTAATTTTGTGGTATTGTGTAGCATGGATTTTATAAAGAAGTGGGGAAAGTTATATGGATAAAATAATTAATATAGCTGTTGTGGCACACGTTGATGCTGGTAAAAGTACATTAGTTGATGCTTTACTTAATCAGAATGGTGTATTTAGAGCTAACGAAGAAGTTGTAGATTGTGTAATGGATAGTAATGATATTGAAAGAGAAAGAGGTATTACTATTTATTCTAAGAATTGTGCAATAAGATATAAAGATTATAAAATTAATATTGTTGATACTCCTGGACATGCTGATTTTTCATCTGAAGTAGAACGTATTATGAAAACTGTTGATACAGTTATTTTACTTGTAGATGCTGCTGAAGGTCCAATGCCTCAAACTAGATTTGTTTTAAAGAAAGCTTTAGAACGTAATTTAAGACCTATTTTATTTATTAATAAAATAGATAAGAAGGATGCTCGTCCTCAGGCAGTTGTTGATATGACATTTGATTTATTTATGGAATTAAATGCTACAGATGAACAATTAGATTTTCCAATTGTTTATGGTATAGCAAGAGAAGGTATTGCACAACTTTCTTTAGATGAACCTGGCAGTGATATTTCACCATTACTAGATATAGTTTTAAAACAATGTAAACCTTATGAAGGCAATGAAGAGGATCCTTTACAATTACAAGTTAGTTCTCTAGATTATGATTCATTTATTGGTAGATTAGGTATTGGTCGTGTTACTAAAGGTAAAATAAAAAATGGACAGACTGTTGCTTTATCAAAAAATGATGGTACTGTAACATCTTTTAGAATATCTAAGTTATATGTTGAAGAAGGTATTAAAAGAGTAGAAAAAGATGTTGCTTACTATGGAGATATTGTTACTTTTGCTGGATGTCCTGATATTTCTATTGGTGATACAGTATGTGATAAAGATCATGTTGATCCTATGGAACCAATTATTATAGAAAAACCAACTTTAAGTATGGATTTCTTAGTTAATTCAAGCCCTTTTGCTGGTAAAGATAAAGCTTCTAAGTTCTTAACTAGTCGTCATATTAAAGAAAGATTAGAAAAAGAATTAGAAACTAACGTAGGCTTAGAAGTAGAAGAATTACCTGGTTCTGATGGTTATAAAGTATCTGGACGTGGGGAATTACATTTATCTATTTTACTTGAGAATATGAGAAGAGAAGGTTATGAACTAAGTGTATCTAAACCTGAAGTATTATATAAAGAAATAGATGGTAAGAAATGTGAACCTTTTGAAAAAGTTATTGTTAATTGTCCTTCTGAATATTCAGGAACTATTATTAATGACTTACAAGAAAGAAAAGCTACTTTAGAAGTAGTAAATAATGATGAAAATGATTATGTTCATTTAGAGTTTAGTGCTCCTACGCGTGGTTTAATTGGTTATAGAAGTGCTTTTATTACTAATACTAAAGGTGAAGGAGTTATGGTTCGTAGTTTTGATGAATATAAACCATATGTTGGAGAAATTAGTGGTCGTAAGAATGGTGTTTTAGTTTCTATGGAAAATGGTAAAACATTAGGTTTCTCATTATTTAATTTACAAGATAGAGGTACTTTAATAGTTGGACCTGCTGAAGAAGTATATGTTGGTATGATAGTTGGTATTAATAATAGAGATAATGATTTAAATGTTAATCCTTGTAAAAATAAACAACTTACTAATACACGTGCTTCTGGTAGTGATGAAGCGATTGCTCTTATAAGACCTAAAACATTCTCATTAGAAGAAGCTTTAGAGTTTATCGAAGATGATGAATATGTTGAAGTTACTCCAAGTGCTATTAGATTAAGAAAAAAAGTTCTTGATCCAGATGAAAGATTTAGATTAAACAGAAAATAGTAAATTTTCTGTTTTTTTTTATTGTTTTATATAGGAAAAATGTTTATAATAGAGCGAAAAAGTTGGTGAGATTATGATAACAATAGGTGAATTAAATGCAGAAGATGTGAAAAAATACGAGCCAGTTTTTCAAGCGTGCTATGATTTGTTTCATGATGTATCTGGAGTTTATTACAAGATAGAAATAAATGGAGAAGAAAAGATATTACATAGAATAGAAAATTTATTTACAATATTTGAATTAGTAGATAAAACAGTTAGTTATGAAATGTTTACGGTAGATGATAATTATAAATTAGCTGATGTGGCTTTTGATGATTATGAAATGCATCCAGTTGGAGGAGTAAATGTTTTTCAAAGAAGAGATAATGGAATAGCTGAAGTTATTCAACCAATTATTAGATCTAATGGTCCTGATAATGAAGGATATAACGGAATGGTAAGTTATGTTCAATATAATAAAGATAATGATATGAGAGTTATGATTTTTTATCAACATAATTTTTATAGTGAACAAGGTAAGATATATCCTTTTCATACTAAGGTTCCTTTTCAAATTAAAATAGAGAAACATGTTGTTTTAAGAGATAAAGGTTTTAAAATACCTTTTTGTAATCAAACTTATATAAAAAGAACTTTTGATTATAGAGATGAACCATCATATTATACGTGGGCGACCATAAAAGATTTTGGAGTAGGAGCTACTTTAGGACAAGATGTAGTTAGTTTACAAGGTTCAGTTGATATAACTAGATATTATAAAGAGTTATTTATTACGAAAGATTATCAAGCTATTACTTTATTCCCTTTCTGTAGTCAATATAAGATAGAAGATATTAATGCTTATTTAGAAAGTAAAGGTTTTAGTACTTCTTTACCACAATTTTTAATTGATTATTATAATGGTGATTTAGCTGATGTTAAGGTATATCAGGAATTAGCTTCATTTATGAAAGAGATAGAAGAAAGTAAGGATTATACTGATGGTAGTCCAGTGGTATTAAAATTTACAATGGGTGATGGAGTAGATAGTGATGGCAAAGATAATTAGATGTGAAGATGATGTTGTCGAAAAAATACCTAATATAATGGGACATGTTTATGAATATTTTCAAGATAAACCATTAATTGTTTATGCTGTATTAGATGATGATAATAAATTAAGTTTTATAGTTAAAGATTTTAATAATTGTATATATGTTAAAGCTGGATATAAAGATTATGATATAACACCTTTTAGATTACGTGATGATGGTACAGTAGAAATGATTAGAGTAGGGGATAATTCGATATTCTTTAAATGTGAAGAGGATGCTTTAAAAGCTAGTGAAGCTAATAAAAGAGATTATGTTAATGATGTTTATATGGTAGATGATAAAGGTATTGAACAAGCTATTGGTATTAGAAAGTTAGCATATCCTGATACGGATGAATATGATGGATTTGTTTATTATGTTCAATATAATCGTAATAATGATACGATGTGTGATATTAGGTTTCAACAAATGTATCGTGAAGTAGATGGTAAAGTACCTATATATGGATTTCATACTAAGAAGATAGATGTTTTATCAATAGATGAGAAATATAGTAAATATGGTAATGATAAGTTTGGTTTATTAGGTCCTAATTCTAAGTATTATTCAAGATATGAATTTGATCGTAGTGAATTAGGTTATACATTAACTTCTATTAAAGATTATGGTTTAATAGAAACTATAAGTAAAGGGGCTTATGCTTTACAAAAGCAAGATAGAGTTATTAAATATGTTAAATCTTTTTATGTAAGAAAAGATGGTAGTTATGTTGATTTATGGCCATTTGCTTCATCTAAATCACCAGAACAATTAGATGAATTAATAAAAAGCTTTGGTTTTTATCCAAGAATACCAGATGTTTTATTACAAGCTTATAATGGGGATTTAGGAGTATGTAATGAGGTACGTGATTTAGCTAAACAAATAAAAGATTTAGAATATGTTGATGATAATAAAATGTGTATGGTTATGCAATTAGTTATAGAAAGTAAAGAGGAAGACAATTGATTTTTATTCAATAAATGTTATACTTATTAAAGAAAAGGAAGTGAAACTATGCGTGAATTTACAGAACAAGAATTAGTTAGAAGAGAAAAAGCAGAAAAGTTAAGAGAACAAGGCTTAGACCCATTTGGTCATCGCTTTGAAAGAACGGGGTTTGCTGCTTCTATAAAAGAAAAGTATGCTTCAGTAGATCATGATGAATTTGAAAAAATGGATGATACTGCTACAGTAGCAGGAAGAATTATGTTTATAAGAAAGATGGGTAAGGCATCATTCTTTACAATAAAAGATAAAACAGGTCCTATTCAAATATATATATCTATTAATGATGTAGGTGAAGAAGAATATACTTTATTTAAATCAGCAGATATTGGGGATATAGTAGGAGTTCATGGTAAAATAATGAAAACTCAAACTGGTGAGGTTACTATAAAATGTTTAAAATATACTCATTTAGTTAAAGCATTAAAACCATTACCTGAAAAGTTCCATGGCTTAACAGATATAGAAGAAAGATATAGAAGACGTTATGTTGATTTAATAATGAATGATGATTCTAAACGTGTAGCTTTCTTAAGACCTAAAATTATTAGATGTATTCAAAACTTTATGGATAAGCAAGGATTTACAGAAGTAGAAACACCTATTTTATCTACTTTACTTACTGGTGCTAGTGCTCGTCCATTTATTACACATCATAATACACAAGATTTAGATATGTACTTACGTATCGCTTTAGAATTACCACTTAAAAGATTATTAGTTGGTGGTATGGAAGCAGTATATGAAATAGGTCGAGTATTTAGAAATGAAGGTATGGATCCAAAACATAATCCTGAATTTACTTTAATGGAAGCTTATTTAGCTTATAGTGATTTAGAAGGTATGATGGATTTAACTGAGAATATGTATCAAACTATTGCTAAAGATGTAATAGGTAAAATGGATTATAAATTTAGTGGATATGATATTAATCTAGAAGGTCCTTGGAAAAGAATTAGTATGGTAGATGCTATTAAAGAACAAACTGGTATTGATTTTAAAAAGGAAATGAGTGTTGAAGAAGCTTTAAAATTAGCAGAAGAACATCATATTGAAGTACAAGATCATGAAAAGACAGTAGGTCATATTATAAATTTATTCTTTGAAAAATATGTAGAAGAAACTTTAATACAACCTACATTTTTATATGGTCATCCAGTAGAAATATCTCCACTTACAAAGAAGAATCCTGAAGATCCTAGATTTGTTGATCGTTTTGAATTATTTATAGCTGGTAAAGAATTTGCTAATGCTTATACAGAATTAAACGATCCAATTGATCAATTAGAAAGATTTGAAGATCAATTAAAAGAAAAAGATTTAGGAAATGAAGAAGCTAATGACATAGATATGGATTTCGTTGAAGCTTTAGAATATGGAATGCCACCTGCTGGTGGAATAGGTTATGGAATTGATAGATTATGTATGTTGTTCTTAGAACAAGAATCTATTCGTGATGTATTATTATTCCCTACAATGAAAGAAAGAGGAGGTAAAGAGTAATCTTTACCTTTTTTTGTATGGTTTTATTTGAATTGTGTTATAATTTGGTTATGGGAGGTTAAAAGATGAAAAAGAAAAGTGATAAGATAGTTTTATTATTTATTATTATGGCTGTTTATGCAGTTTTATCTTGGATTATACCAGGTGGTAGTTTTGCAACAGGTACTTTTGTAAAAGGAACTATGGCAAGAGTTGGTATTTATGAAATGTTTGTTGCTTTTGAGTATGCTTTAAGTAGTCGTATAATAGATATTTCTTATTTGTTATTAATTGGTGGATGTTATGGCGTTTTAATTCAAACTAATTCATATCGTAAATTAGTAGATAAAACAGCTAAGTTAATTGAAGGAAAAGAACATATAGCAATGCTTGTTATTACTTTAGTAATGGGTCTTTATGTATCTATTTCTAATCAATTATTACTATTATTTTGTATAGTACCTTTTATAGTAAGTATTTTCTTAAGAAATGGTGCTAAGAAACTTACGGCTTTAAGCGCAGCTTTTGGTGGTATGTTTATAGGAATGATTGGTCAAACAGTCGGAACATTTGGTGTTGAAGCATTTAATGAATTATTTTCTTCATTACCAGATCCAGTATCTAAGTTAATGGTAATTAGAATATTATTATTTGCTGCTGCTTATATTTTATTTAATACATTTGCAATTATGTATATGAATAAATTTAAGAAATCAGCAGATGGTACTAAGTATGATATGTTTAGTCCTGAAGTATTAGATGAATCTAAAGTTAAGAAAAGAAGAGTTACTAAATTATGGCCAACTATATTGTTATTTAGTTTAATGTTAATATTACTAGGTATAGGTTATATTAGTTGGAATGATAGTTTTAATATTAGTTTCTTTTCAGAATTAAATACTAAGTTTCAAAAGAGTTTTGTAATAGGAGATGTTCCTTTATTTTCAACATTATTAGGTTCTTATTTACAAGGCTTAGGAGATTATAATGATTTATTATTTGCTTCATTTGTTGTATTAGTAACAACAATATTTGTAGCATTATTAAATAAGATATCTATTGATGATTTTATTAAGAATTTTGGTTTAGGAGTAAAGAAGATATCTAAATTAGCCTTTATTTATCTATTAGTTTATACATTAGTTGTATTACTTGCTTTATATCCATGGCCATTATCTATTATTAATGCTTTATTTGGGGAAGGAACATTTAATTTATTTGCTTTACCAATTATTGCAATAGTAGCATTTATGTTTGCAATAGATTTTCCTTCTTTTACACAAATGTATGGTTCTTATATAGTTGTTACATATATGGAAGATTTAGCAACAGCATCATTAGTATGGCATTTAGGAGGAGCTATTGCTTTAGTATTTGTTCCTACTAGTTTCTTATTATTAATGGCTTTAACATACTTAGATATACCTTATATTAAGTGGTTAAGTTATATTTGGAAATTCTTATTATCTTTAATAATAGCTGTCTTTATTATTTTAGGAATAGGTGTATTAATGTAAGAAGAAGTTTTACTTCTTCTTTTTTATATAATTACATATATTTTATTAGGTGAGATAATGGAAGAATTATATAAAATAGCAGAAGAAGAAATGATTAATTTAAAACAACCTTATGTAGGTAGTGAACATTTATTATTAGCTTATTTAAAGATATATAATAGTAAGATAATTAGTTATGATGAATTTAAAAGATATGTTTTAGAAATAATAGGTAGTTCTTATAAACAAAGTGAATATATATTATATACACCTATTGCAAGAAAGATTAAAAATAGTATTTTTGATGTAAAAGAAGCTATTTTAAGCATATTGGGAAATAATGATACAATAGCTTATAATATATTATTAAGTAAAGGAATAGAAATAGATAAGTTATATGAGGAGATAAATACACTCAAATGAAAAGTTAAATTTCAAAATAATAAAAATAATGTGAAATGTAAGAAAAAATGGTAGTTTTTAAGAGAAA
>CANQOR010000002.1 GCA_947625535.1 uncultured Bacilli bacterium | reverse complement strand
GAAACATAAAATTTATTATAATCACACTTATTTCAGTTTTAAACTATAAAACTGACTTACAAATAAAAATTAGCAAAAAATAATCTAATCACCTTAATTTATTGACTTTTCTTATATTTTATGTATAATTAATTATGCGATGTATTTGGCAGCGTTATAAAATTATATAATGTGTTTATTACCAAGTGGTGTACTAGTATCTAAGGCTGCCTTAGAGAAAATATCTAAATAAACTCCCTATATTTATTTTATAACAATCCTATATATCAAAAATATATAGAAAGGAGATATTTTATGGCAAGATATACTGGTCCTGTTTACAAAAAATCTCGTCGTTTAGGATTTTCTACTTTAGAAAATGGACGTGAATTAGCTAAACGTCCTTATGCTCCTGGTATCCATGGTAATGATAAAAAACGTAAATCAAGTGAATATGGCATCCAATTAGCTGAAAAACAAAAAATCAGATTAATGTATGGTTTAAATGAAAAACAATTCCATAAATTATTTGATAAAGCTTCTAAAATGACTGGTAAAGCTGGTTTCAACCTACTTTGCTTACTTGAATCTAGATTAGATAATATGGTTTATCGTTTAGGTTTAGCTAAAACTAGAAGAGCTGCTCGTCAAGTAGTTAATCATGGACATATTACAGTAAACGGTATTAAAGTTAATATTCCTTCTTATCAAGTTAAAGTTGGTGACGTAATTGCTGTTAAAGAAAACTCTTTAGATCATCCAGCAATTAAAGAAGCAGTTGAAACTTGTACACATCGTCCTGCTTATGTAGAATTTGATCAAAACAAGTTATCTGGTAAATACTTAAGATTACCTGATAGAAGTGAACTTAACCAAGAAGTTAACGAAACTCTTATCGTTGAATACTATAATAGATAGTATTAAAAATCTCACATTATTCCAATGTGAGATTTTTTTATTTTATTAATTACTTTCTTTAAAAGGTACTAAGACTACTGTACTTTCATTACTTAAATCAATTTTATTCATTATATCAGTAGCTTCTTCTAAATTTAAACTATTATATATTTCATACATATTATCAACAACATTATTATAAGTAATTAATTGATCAGCAATATCTGAATTAACATATTCTATATCATCATAATCATTAATTAAAGCTGCTATATTACATCTAATTCTTCTTTTTAAATCATCTTCATTTATAGTTAAATTATGCATTTTTTCTTCTACAATTGGAATTACTTCATTAGGATACTTAGTTTCCATATTTATTTCTAAAGTTACAACATCATTAAAAATATCTCTTCCTGCTCCAATTGCTACAACTAATTCTTTTTCTAAAAGATCTTCTCTTAAATAAGAAGTAGTTCCAAAATTATTTCTTAATATAATACTTAAATAAATATTTACTAAACGTTCATCATATTTTTTAAATAAACTTTTAGGCATTTTATAACATATTTTAACCTTAGGTATTTCTACATTAGCTTCAATCTCTTGATACTTAATATTAACTCCTAATGGTTCTTTTTCTCTTTTTTTAATTGGATTTAAATACTTTGGAAATTTCTTTCTCGCTTGATTTTCTTTAACTATTCCAATAGCTTCATTAGGATTAAAATTACCTGTAATAACTAAAAACATATTTAATGGATGATAAAAATTATTATAAACTAATTCTAATTCTTTAACTGTTGTTCCTTCAACATCTAAAACATCCCCTGTTACATAATTTCTTCTTTTATCTTTTTTATACAAAGCCTTATTCATACCATAAAATAATTTATGTCCTGGATTGTTTTTGCCCATCTTTACTTCTTCACAAATAATTCCCTTTTCTTTTTCAATTAAATCTTTAGTAAAATATGGTGTTTGAACATAATCAAGTAAATGATTTAAATTCTTTTCAAATTCATTATAAGCAAATACTTCATATGAAGTAAAATCAAATGTCGTAAAAGCATTTATAGATGAACCTAAATTATTAAAATATTCATGAGCTGTCTTACCATCACTTTCATTAAAATTAACATGTTCTAAGAAATGAGCAACTCCATTATGAACTTTCTTATATTCCTTATCTCCTTTAAGTTTAAACTCTGTATCAATAGATCCATATCTAACATTTAATGTTAAATAAAAATTATTTACTTTATCATTTACTAACATATATACAGGAAGACCATTATCACATTTATCATAATAAAGCTTTTCATCTATACCTTTAAGCATTATCTCTTGCATTATCTTCCCCTCCTAATAAATAAATAATATTTAACTTAACCTTTTTCGCTATCATAATAACTTCTTCTTTAGTAATACTCTTAAATTCTTTAATACGTTCATCATATAAAGGTAGATCATCTAAATCATTAAATAAATAATTATTAACAATTCCTCCTAATGAATCTTCACTCATTTTAATCGAAGATATAACTGCCTTCTTAGCATTTTCTAAATCTTCTAAAGTAAAATCTCCCTCTTCCATTTCTTTTAAAGCTTTATTAACTAATTTAATAAATTTATTTTTATCTTTCTTATCTATTCCTGCATATATCATCATTAATTGATCATACTTCTGATACATACTAGAAACAACATAACATAAAGAATTCTCTTCTCTTAAATATTTATATAATTTACTAGTTAATCCCCCATTACCCAGTATTATATTATAAATATGAATAACAAAATCTCTTTCTCTCTTCGTTAAATTTACTAAATTATAAAGCATTATAAATGAATCTTGTTCATAATTACCTTTTTCTATAATATCTAAATTTTTCTTTCTTGGTTTATTATCTACATAAAGTTCTATTTCTTTTTCTTTTAAAGTTTTAATTTTAAATTTATCTTTAATTATCGAAACTACTTTATCCATATCTAGATTACCTATTACATAAATATCACATACATAGTTATTTAAAACATTATTATAGGTATCATATAAACTAGTTGGTGTAATATTTTCTAAATCTTCTAAGTATCCAACCATATAATAACTACTAGGACTTTTATCATCCATATTTTGTAAAGTTCTTCTAAAAGCATATCTTGAAGCATTTTCTTTTAAAGATAAAATATCACTTTTAATTCTATTTTTAATTATATTAAAACTTCTATTATCAAATTCTTTATTAGTTACATTAGGATTTAATAACATTTCAAAAGGTAAACTTATTACACTTTCTAAATAACCTTCATCACAATACTTAGGATTTAAAAAATCAGTTACAAAAGATAACATTGTACTATTACCAAGTCTTGTTACTATACCTCTAATTTGTGTACTATATAAATTCTCTAATTCAATAGAAACATCTCTCCTTTTAGGATATTTCTTACTAGAATGCATTAATGTATCAACTAATACGTTATTAGCAGTTATCTCTTCTTTTATTAATTCGTTTCTAAACATTATTTCTAATGAACAATTTTTAAACTTATCTGTTTTGATTGTATGAATACGATAAGTCTTACAATCGTATACTTTATATTCCATAAGTCACCTCTAAATTATATTATGTCTTAATTTTTCTTTTTTATAATATCTTCTTATATTTCACCATCAAAAACCTTAGTAGCTGGTCCTTCCATTAAAATATGGTTATTAGCTTGCCATTTGATTTTTAAATCTCCCCCTCGTAACTTAACTGTTACTTCTTTTATTTCGGGGTTCTTTAACATATAAGCTGTTGCTACAGCACAAGCTCCTGTTCCACAAGCCATGGTTTCTCCACTACCTCTTTCCCAGACTCTCATTTGGACAATTCCTGTATCCACTACCTTAGCAAATTCAACATTAGTTCTATTAGGATAATAAGAATTATTTTCTATTTTAGGTCCTTCTTTTAAAACTAATTCATCTGTAATATCTAAAACAAATATTACTGTATGAGGATTTCCCATTGATATATCCATTACTTGGTATTCTTTATCATCTATTTTTAAATTATGTAAACATTTATCTAAATCTACTTTATCACCATTATGTAACATTGGTTCACCCATATCCACAACAACAGATTCTACTTTATTATTTACAAGTTTTAAATCTAAATACTTAACTCCTGCTAAAGTATCTATCTCTAAATGTGTCTTCTTAGTTAAACCTCTTTCATAAACATACTTTCCTACACAACGTATTCCATTACCACACATTTCTCCTTTAGAACCATCAGCATTATATATTTGCATAAAAAAGTCATAATCTTTTGTATCTTTAATTAAGATAATCCCATCTGCTCCAATACCAAAATGTCTATCTGAATACTTTATTGCAAGTTCACTTAAAGATTTATCATTTCTTAAATTATCAGGCAAATCATTTTCATATAAATATATATAGTCATTACCTAATCCATGCATTTTTACAAATCTCATATCAATCACCAATTAATATTATATCATAAAACAAAAAAAGATTTCTGTTTAAGAAATCTTTTATTTACCTTCTTGGTAATATACTGGTGGATGAGCAAATCTTGTTACATTTTCAGCAATCTTAGTTGACTTACTTCCATTAGATCTATATAAGTCTCCTCTTTCTTTAGAAGAACTATAATCTTTTAATAGATAGATTAATTTAGGATTAATAACTGAGTAAGTTCTAACATCAGATTCAATCTTTTTACCTTTACCACCACTAGTTACATATAAATCACCAGTAGTTTTATAATCTTTTAAATAATATACTTTTTTACCATCTTTACTTGTAGATAGAGAAATATATGAAACATCGGTATCTATTTCTTTAGCTTTACCATTTGATGCAAAATATAATGTTCCATTACCATTTTTATCAACATCAGCTACAAAGAAATATCCATTAAGTTTAGAATTTAAAGTAGTTTCTATTTCATCTTCAACTGTCTTAGGATCACTTACTTTAGCACCACTAATCTTAACATATCTTAGTTCATCTTCACTATTTACATAGTAAATACCTTTACCTTCATACATTCTAACAGAAGATACAGAATCTAAGTCGCCTTCAATCTTAGCAGCATCCTTAGTTCCATTTTGATAATATAAAGTATATTTATTATCATCTACTTTAGTATAAACAACTTTTTGACTATCAACATCTACAGCCATAACTGTTGAAATATCTGAAGCAACTTTACTAGATTCTTTACCATTATAGTAATATAAGTTACTTCCTCCATCACTTACAACATAATATAATTTATTACATGATTTTTCATCACAATAATAAGATGAAACATCACCAGCTATTTTAGTATTTTCTTTCTTACTAATACTATAAGACATTAATTCGCCATCGCCATTTACATATAATACATTTTTACCATCTTCACTGAATTGTAAGTCTCTCTTATAATCATCAGTAATTTTATTTTTATCATCTTTCTTAGCTTTTAAACTTCTTACATATACAGTATCATCTTTACTATAAACAATCTTTTCATTAGTATAATCATAAATATATGATACATCAGTATCTAATTTTTCTTTTTCTTTACCAAAATCATATGAATATAAATTGTCATCATCATCTAAAGCTATAACATATTTATCATCTTCTGTAAAATAATAATCATCTACATCAGATACTAATTTTTCAGTTTCTTCTTTGTCATTACTCTTATAAAGATATAAATCACTACCTTTTAAGAATAATAAATATTTATCAGTTGTATTTGCATATAAAACATTACTAGTACTATCATCACCAGATAGTTTTATAGCATCTTCTTCATCTTTAGCATTATTAGGTAATAAATATAATTCACCATCACTATTATTATATACAATAGGATATTTAGTACCTTTACTACCTCCAGACATAAGTACAATAAGAAGTAAAACTAAAACAACAGCACCAACGATTAATACATGTTGTCCTTTAAATTTACCAAAATCCCTTTTTGAAAATTCTTTTACTTTATCAACAACTGCTTTACCACCATTTTTAGCTGCATCTAAAGCTTTTTTACCACTATTAACTACCTCATTAGTTTTATTAGTATTTTGAGGTGTTTGCGTAGTATTTGTTTCTTCGTTCATATTAAACTCCTTCACTACACGATTATCATCGCTACTTAAATTATAATATTTTAATTAATTAAAATCAATAACTATTATTTAATAATATTATTATATTCCGAAAGTAAAAAATCATCCGTCATTCCTGCAATATAATCAATTACTTTTCTCTCATCACTAGTCTTATTTAAATATTCTTTACTCATATCATTTAAGAAAATTGTATAAATATGTCCATCTTTATTTTTCTTTTTTAAATCATCTAAACATTTATTAAAAACTGTTTTAAACATCTTTTCATATAACTCTAACATTTCCTTTGTATTAGCTTTATCATAAATATATTTATAATTAAATTTCTTTAAACTTTTAATTGCTTCAAAGACTTCATTACTTAACTTTAAATAGCCTTTATCTAAACTATTATCTATTAAATCATTTATTATCTTATTAATTATTTCTCTATTAGTTAAACCTAATACATTAGATATTTCATGAGGTATTTCATCTTTCTTTATAATTCCCATTCTAATTGCATCTTCAATATCTCTTCCTATATAAGCTACTATATCACTTACTCTTACAACACAACCTTCTAATGTTCCAGGAACTAACTTTTTAATCATATCTTTATCTTTATAAGACATTTCATATTCTTTCAAAAAAGTTTCTTTACTCTTACTACATGGTCTATATTCATCTAGTTCTAATTCTCCATTATGACACATAATAGCATCTAAAACTTGTAAAGTAATATTACTACCTAAACCATTATTTTCTAAAGTCATTAATGTTCTAACACTTTGTATATTATGATTAAAATATCCTTCATTACAACTTAAACTTATTTCATTTAATATTCTTTCTCCCGCATGTCCAAATGGTACATGTCCTAAATCATGTCCTAAAGCCGCCGCTTCTATTAAATCTTCATTTAACCCTAATGCTCTACCAATAGTTCTAGCTATCTTACTTACCATTTGGACATGTGTCATACGTTTACTAATATTATCATTATCATTAAAACTAAATACTTGTGTTTTATCCATATATCTTGTATATGATAAAGAATAAACTATTCGATCAATATCTCTAAAAAAAGGTGTTCTTATATCATCCTCTTCTTCCCTAAATCGGTAAGCTTCACTATCTAAACAAGCAAATTTACTTAAATAATTATTTTTAATTTGCATATTCTTTTTTACTTTTTCTAAATCCATCTTTACCACCTACTAAAATTATATCAAGAAAAAAAGATATATTAAATATCTTTATTTTTCATAAACAGGTTCCTTAGTCTCTTCATCTATATATAATAAATTTTCATAATCTTTAGAATTAACAGGTAACTTCTTATCACTTAATCTCTTCTTAATTAAACCATTAATAAATGAATATAGTATTGAAAATATAGGTACTCCTATAATCATTCCAACTACACCAAAGAAACCACCAAATATTAATAATGAGAATAATACCCAAAAACTACTTAATCCAGTTTTACTACCTAATATCTTAGGTCCTAAAATATTACCATCAAATTGTTGTAATATAAAGATAAAAATTAAGAATACTAAACATTTTGAAGGATCAACTAAGAATATTAAAAAAGCACTTGGAATCGCCCCAATAAATGGTCCAAAATAAGGAATAATATTAGTAACTCCTACCATAACAGCAACTAATAAAGCATATGGCATATCTAATATAAGCATTGCTATAAAACATAATACTCCTACTATTAAAGAATCAATTAACTTCCCTGTAAAAAATCCTCCAAATACTTTATCTGTATAACGAGCATTTTCTAATATAATATTAATCTTTTCATTATCAAAGAAAGTATATAATAACTTTTTACTTTGAGCTTTAAATTTTTCTTTATCATATAAAATATAAATTGAAATAATATAACCAATAATTAAATTATATAAAAATTTTAAAGTTCCAAATATTCCATTACCTAAAGCAGTCATTACATCATTTAAAATACCATCATTTAACCAATCATTCATAAAATTAGTAAAACGACTATAATTATCATTTATAAATAATATTAATTCTTCACTACCACCAGTTAAACTAATTAATAATTCTTTACTATTAGATAAATAAGTATTAATATTTGTTACAAACATTTCTAAACTTTTAATAATTTCTGGAAATAGAAAACTTAAACAAGTTATAATAATTCCTACAAATATAATAGAACTTGTTGCTAAAGATAAAGCTCTAGCTAATTTTTTACGTTCTTTTTTCTTCTTAGAACATTTCTTTAATAATTGAATATAAACCTTTTGATCAAAAAATACTACTAAAGGATTCAATAAATAAGCTAAAACTAAACCAAATATAAAAGGCATTAATATATCAATTAATGTTCCCACAAAACTTAATATATGAGTTGATCTATATATTAAGAAGAACAATACTAATAAAGCAGCTAATACACAAAAGGCTGTAATTCCCCAAGCTAAATATTTATTTTGTAGTTTTTCTTTCATAAACTATCATCTCTATCTAACAACTATTTCAATATCACTAAGTGGATATGTAGAACAAGGATGAATATAATTATACTTTTTATCTACTCCATTACGTTTGTCATTAACTACTCTTACTTCCCCAACAACTAACTCACTTCGACAAAAGCCACAACTACCTACACGACATTTACTAGGTATATAAATTCCACTTTCTTCAATTGCTTGCATAATTGTTTTGTTATTATAACATGGTATTTCATATTTTTCATCATTTATATACACTACTAATTGAAATTTATTAACTTTTACAACATTAGAATCAGGTAAAAAACTATTATATCTAATAAATTTTTTAGGTAAACTAAGTTTTTCTAATTCAACATTTAAATATTTTAATAAACCTTCATTACCACTAATAAAAATACTAACATTTTCATCTTTTATCTCTTTACTAATCTTATCAAAAGAAATAAATCCTGTTAAATAACCTTCTTTTTCTTCATCAGATAAAACATAAACAATCTTTATTCTAGGACATTTACTTACTATCATAGCAAATTCATCTTTAAATAATAAATTAAATTCTCTTTTTTCACTATAATAAATAGTTAAATCAAATATTTCTGAATTACTTATTATTGCTTGTGCCATTGCATAAGCTTGAATAATACCTTCTGAATTAGCTAAAAATAAAACCTTATTACCATCTCTTATTGGATTATAATAAAAATCACCAAAAGGAGCTGACATATATAGTTTTTCTCCTATTAAAACTTTATTAAATAAATAATTAATTGCTATATCATTACTTTTATTTTTAAAAGTAATGCGCCATTCACCATCTTTTGATAAAGAAGGATTAGAAGTAAGAACAAATGGTCTTGTATAATATTCACCCTTTATCTCTAATGTAACCGCCGTATATTGTCCTGATTTAAAGATAGGTAAAGGTTCCCCATTTAAACTTCTTAAAACTAAAGTAACATATTCACTACTTTCACTTAAAATACGACTAACAACTACTTGAATTTTTTTAGGTTCTAAATAATTAGCATAATTATTTACATAATTATCTAAATTAACTAAAACATCTTGACCCTTTTCTAACCATTCTTTTCTTTCATTAGCCATCTTTTTAAATTTATTTTCATCTAAAGAATCTAATAATTCAATCTTTTTTCTAGTCATAATAATCACCTGCACTATCTTTTTTCATATCATTAGCAGCCATTAAACCTGAAATACAGGATGAATTATATCCAAATATATCTCCTTCAAAGCCATTACATACATAAAGACCATCTATATAATTTTCATTATTTCTATTTAACAATCTAGGTAATAAATTATCATGTCCTACTAATCTATATCCATAACTTGCTCCATATAAACAATCATTCATAGATATAATATCTATAGGTGATACAATATCTATTTCTTCTATATATCCCCTTATTCTAATTCCCGTATACTTTTCAAACTTATCAATCATTTCACTCGCTAATTTATTAATTTCATCATTATAATTATCATGATCAATATCAAAAGCAAAACAATCATCAAAGAATAAAGTACTTAAAGTTAAAACACTAGTTCCTAATGGTGAAGCTCCTTCATTTACAACATTTTTACATGTAGCAATAACTGAAAAACTTGATAATTCTTTCATATGAGCATAAGAAACATCACTATCCAAACTACTATATAAAAAATAATTATAATACTTAATTCCTAATTCCTTAGCACTTCTATTTAAACCTAAATGAACTACAAAAGGTCTTCCCCCTACTTTTCTTTGATTTAAATTCTTTAAGGCATCTCTAGGTACTTCATCAGGATTCATTAACTTACCATATACATTATCTAAACTAGAATTAATTATAATATTATCTGAATAATAAGTTTCTCCATTTTCTAATTTAACACCATTTACTTTATCATCATCTATTATTAATTTAACAACACGACTATTTAACTTAATTTCTCCCCCACGTTCTAAAAAGTCATTAGCTAAAGTAAGAGTTATATCATACCCATTATGAGTAGGTATTTGACCTCTATTTTCAATAAAATTATATATAAACATTGCATACTCTACAAAAGATATTTCCGTCTCTGTACTGCCAAAATACATCCAAAAAACATTAAGTATCTCTTGTGCTTCAATTGGCATCTCTATAATATCTAAAACTTGACTATTTGAATAATTAGCTACTCTAACAAAATTATTATATTCCTTCTTTACATAATCATAATCTATTTTATCTAAATTATTATATACATAATCCATAGCTTCCTTACATTCTAAAGCTAAATCAAAAAATATTCTTACAGATTCACTACTACCAGGAACATACTTCTCTACATCATTAATAAAATTATCTATTCCATTATGTAAAGTAAAATTTTTATATTTCGTAATTACTTTAAAACTATCAGGTAATGAAGTAAAATCTATCTTTTCTAAAATACCACATTCCTTAAATACATTACTTAATTTATAAGCATCATTAATATTATTATTAACATAGATATTATTTAAAGAATAATCGAATTCAAATCTTCCCTTTTTAACTACTTTAGATAATCCCCCAACATTTTCATTAGCTTCTAAAAGAAGAACCCTATATCCAGAATTTAATAAAGAAAGAGCACTTATAAGTCCACTAGTTCCTGCCCCAACAACAATTACATCGATCTTCTTCATAAATATCACTCTATTCTTTAATTATTATATCATAAAAAAAGAGTATTTCTACTCTTATACTACACGAAGTTTACTTATTATTTAATTAAACATACCTCTTAATAATTTTTTATTATTAATTAATAAATAACTTACTTCTGTTATCATTAAAATAAAGAATAATAAAATATAACTAGCTAATAATAATTTATATTGTGAATATGGTTGTAAGAAAAGTGGTCCTATTCCAATAACAAATGATAAAAAAGTTGGTACTATCGTAATTAATCTTTGTTTAATAATTGCATTATCATTTGTTTCACCCTTATTAATAAAACGATAATCTAATAATATAGATGTTAAACTTACAAACATTAAAGCACTTAAAGGTAACAACATATTAAATATTAATAAACTAATCTTATTATATTTACTAAATACTATAAAAGCGTTACATATAATAAATATACTTCCTATTAAAACATTAGTTAACCATTTAGAAAATAATACTTTAGCCATATTAATCGGCATTGTTCTTAACATTTGCATATTATCCTTTTCTAAACTAATAGCACTTATTGCACTAGAATTTAAAGTAACTAACATTGCTAAAATAGTTGGACAATATAAACAAAAATAAATATCAAAATATTCTATATTATTAAAACTATTTAAATTAACTAATCTACTTAATATAAATAATAAAATAGTAGCAATAAATATTGTTCCAAAAGAATTAAATAAATAAACTTTATTACTAACTAAACTAATAACTTCTTTTTTAACCATTCCAAGTACTCTATGTAAATTAACTTGTTTTTTATAAACAAAATTAACTTTCTTCTTAACCCCTTTTAACATTGAACATAATTTTAAATAATTATTAGATATTAATAAAGAATATACATATATAACAAGTATAGGAATTATTATATTTAATAAGAAAAATAAAACATTTTCTGATAATAACATTTCATAAAATAAGAATCCCATTGGATATATAACATTCATCTTTTTAATAAATGTTTCTATAAATAAACTTAAACTACTAGTATTTATATTTCTAAATATAATACTTATTAAACCTAATAATAAAATTAATATTATTAATCTTATTCCATTAAAAACAACTTTATTAGATATTTTAACTTTACAATAAGAATTAATATAAGAAATAATAGTAGCTAATACAATAGGTATTAAAGGTATTAATAAAGAACTAACTATATACATAATAATAAATTCATCACTTAATATTTTTACATAATTCATATAAGCTAATAACAAAGATAACATTATTATAAAAACATAAACTAAATTTCTTAAATATACTACAAATAATTTACTAAATAATATTTGATATCTTGATAAAGGTAAAGAAAATATTATATCATTTTCATCATTTTTAAATACTACTGGTTCTATTAAAAATAAATCCATAAAGAAACATAATAAAGAACTAAAAATAAAACCTATTCCTAAAATATATAATTTATTACTTACTGTATACATTGTAAATAACTTATATAATAAATAACCAAAGAAAATACCTGCTATTACAACAATAATTACTCTTTTTTCTAAATTACTTTTTACTCCACTTTCTCTTGCTATTTTAATTTTATTTATATCAAATAATCCTAATATTTGAACATATAAAAGTTTAAATAATCTATTCATCTACTACCAACTCCATAAATATTTCTTCTAAACTTTTATCTTCTATAATTCTATCCATATCTCCATCTACTATTAATTTACCATCTTTAATAATAGCAATTCTATTACATAATTTCTCTGCTACATCTAAAACATGTGTTGAAAAGAAAATTATCTTACCTTCTTTAGCTTTCTCTCTTATTATTTCTTTTAAAACAAAAGTTGCTTTAGGATCTAATCCTACAAAAGGTTCATCTAATACATATAATTTTGGATTATGTATAAAAGCAGCAATTAATACTAACTTTTGTTTCATTCCATGTGAATAACTACTTATTAAATCATTTAAATCATTATATAATTCAAACTTTTCAGCATAATACTTAATATTTTTTTCTCTTTCTTTATAAGTAAGTTCAAACATATCAGCAATAAAATTAAGATATTGGATTCCTGTTAAATGTTCATATAAAATAGGATTATCAGGTACATAAGCTATCATACTTTTATATTTAATTGGATCTTTTAAAATACTAACTTTATCTAATAAAATATCTCCTTCTGTAATATGATTAATACCTACTATAGATTTAATCGTCGTTGTTTTACCAACACCATTTCTTCCTACAAAAGCATAGATATCTCCTTCTCTAACGTTCATATTTAAATTATTGATAACTCTTTTACCTTCAATATACTCTAAACTATAATTTTTTAACTGTAACATTAAAAATCACCCTTATCTAATATCTTTTGCTCATCCATTAAACGTTTATAAACTATTTGATAATTCTTTTTATATTCTTGTAAATTAAAACCTAACCCTAAAGAACTAAAACCGAACTTCAATCTTTCAAATTTACCTGTATTACTAATAAAATATAATTTAACATAAACAACTCCCAATATTTTTTTAACATCTAAATACTTAATTCTTTTTATTGGTATTTCAAAAACATCTTTTTCTTTAAAAAGAAAATGTTTTAACTTAATATAAACAAAACCACTTTTAGTAACTCCAAAACAAGCTCTTCTTGTAGCAATATAAACTATTAAAGCCAAACACAATAATGTAGTTGCTACTATATACATAACTGTTATAAACTTCCCAAATATAACTAAAAAAACATCATGTAATAAAAAAGCACATATAATTAAAAATATAGTATTACCATACCAAGTAACATAAAGTCCACCCTCTACTTTTTCTTCACTATTATTACGTAACTTATTAAGTATTGATTCAATTCCAAATATCATATTATCACCTTCTATAATTTTACCAAAAAATAAGACAATAAAAAAGAATTAATCACTTATTGCTTAATTCTTTAATATAAGAAGACAAACTACATTCATCATCATCTTCTATAACTTCAAAAACACATTTATTTTTATTCATTATAAATGCTGGAAATATAGCTCCTTCAGAAGTAACTAATAATAACTTATCATCATCTACCCCAAAACATAAATAAAAATTACCTATTGTTACTTTATCTAATAAACTTTCTTCTTTACCAATATATTTAACTTTATAAAAATTATTAAACTTTTCATTTCTTATAGCTAAAATAACAGCATATAAATGTTTACAAAAAGTACTATATTTACAATTACACCACATTAAAACATGTTCATCATCTACTTCTTCAATAATAACTAAATATGGTTCTGTTCCATCAACAATAGCTATATATCTATTATCTAACTTTTCTAAGAAAGATACTTTACCAGCTTCATAATATTTTTTACCACGTTCTATTATTTGAGGTTTAAATACTTTCTTAGCATCTCCCTTTAATAAATCAAACTTAACTGGTTTCATATAATTATAACTATCTTCTAAATGATCATACTTAGCAAATATCTCATTTAAAAACACTTCCATACTACGTGGTAAATAAGAAAATATCATTGCTAAAGGATCAACTAAAAATTCCCAATCTAAAGGCAAAAACCTATCAAAAATATATTCATGTGTTCCTTTAAAATAAGTTAATACTTCTACTCTATCGCCTAATATTTCATCATCTAAGGCATACTTATTTTCATATTCTTCTTCTGTTAACTTTTCAACTATCTTCATTGACAAATACTTTGTTACCATTTGAATATTAACATAATCTTCAATATGTTTTTCATCAAAGAAATTTAAATCTACCCAAACAATTTTATAAACTGATAACTTAGAAACAAAATCAAATCTTACATAAATATTATTCCCATTATAATCTTTTAAATAAATTGAAAGAAACATTTCGTGTCCCTTTTTAGCTAAATACTTATTTATCTTATCAAAAACACTAGTATCATTTTTAAACATTATTCATCATCTACTTTATTTTCTTTAATCTATTTTTCTTCTTAATTTTTTCTTCTTTAATCTTTTCTTTAAATTCTTTAACTTTAGTTTCATATTCTAAAATTATTTCTTCTCTTTTTAAATTATTCTTTTCTTTTTCCGCCATTATCTTATTCTTAGCTTTCTTAGCTGTATTTTTAATATGAGCTTTAAAATCTTTTAATAATTTTTCTGAAGCTTCAAAGTTAAATGCTGTAACAAGTCTTTTGTATAAACCACCCTTTTTAATTAATAACTCTTTAACTTTCTTAGTTATTTCTTCTGTATTATCTTTTTTAACTGATTTAGCAACATTTTTAAATCCACTAATTATCTTAAATGAAATAATATTATCTACTAAATATAAAACTAATAATATTAAAGCTACTACTTTTAAAACAGTTATATTAACTTTACTTAAAAGTCCTGATATTAAAGGATTAATACCATACATAACTAATAAACCTAATAAACCAAAAGCAAATATAAGTTCTAAACAAATACGTCCATTAATATTAAACTTCTTATCAGAATAATCCCACCATCTTGCTTTAAATAACTTTTCCATTGCATAACTAGTAAAATATTCTAATATAGAACAAATTAAAACAGCCATTGTAAATAAAACTATCGGATCATCATAATACTTCTTAAGTAATAAAATAATTCCTAAACAACCATACCCATATATTGGACATATAGGCCCAATTAAAAAACCTCTATCTACCCATTTCTTAGTATTAAAATAACAAAATACCATTTCCATACACCAACCAAGAAAAGCATATATTATAAATAGTACGAAATAAAAAGCTAATTTATCTATCATCATAAGCCCTCCTACTTGATAAAATCATACCATAATTTAAGATAAATAACCATTATTATATTTATCTACAAACTTTCTTAAAATCTCTACCTGGCTATCAAATATCTTATCTTTAGCTTCATCTATATCAAACCATTGCCCTTTATCCATTTCAGGAAACTCTTTTATTATTCCAGAACCCTTCGGCCATTCTTTTATAAAAGTATTACTTTTCATTTTACTAGGATCTAAATCTTTCTTAATAGCAAAAATAGTAATTAACTTATTTGAAGCTAAAACTTTATGAGAACCAATAAATATTAATTCCTCTTTATCTATTTTAAAACCTGTTTCTTCCTTAAATTCCCTTATAGCAGCATCTTTAGCTTTCTCATATTTATATTCCCCTTTACAAATACTCCATTTATCTATACCTTCCCAAAAAGGACCCCCTGGATGTTCTAAATAAACTTGTACTTTATTATTAATTACTCTATAAGGTAAAATACCAGCACTTCTTTTCATCTTTATACCTTCTTAAATTTAATAGCTACTACCCCATACTTAGCTTGATCTTCTTCTGTATAAAATCTTTCCATTTCCTTAAGCCACATCTCTTTAGTATAACTTTCTAAATATAATCTTTTCATTTCATAATGTTTAACTAATTCATTAAAACTATCATAATAATCTAAACCTGTTACTAAAGCTTTTATCTCTTCATCATCTAATGGCCTTTTTAAAAATACTAAAGTATCCCCAACACTTAATTGTCTTCTTTTTTCATCATTAAGTCTTACTTCAATATCTTTACTACCATTTTTAACTATTTCAAACACATCATTATCTAAATGTACTATCATTTCCATAAATATCCACCTACTTCTAAATACTTATAACATAAATAAAACCATATTCCTATCATAATTATATTCCATATATAAAATTTTATCTTCTTAGTTTTATGTCTAAATAAAATCATTCCTATTAAAGAACCAACTCCTCCTCCAAATAAACTTAATAAAAAAAGTCCTCTTTCACTAATTCGCCATTTCTTTAATTTAGAAAAACTTTTATCTAAGCCATATAAAATAAAACTAACTAAATTAATAATTATTAAATATATTAAAAAATACTTCATTATTAATTCACCTTTATTATTATATCAAAAAAAGAGCAACTATGCTTTAGCAAGTGCCCTTTTTCTTTTCTTCTTTTTCTTTTGTAATAAATTACTCTTAAATATTAAAAATCCTATTAAACCTAATGCTATAATAGAAAAACCTACTAAAATAGATATTTTTAAAATATTACCTATTATAACATTCTTTTTAGGTGCCACTAAAGGAGTAGCTTCTACTTCCGTAACTACTGGTGTAGCAATAATTCCATATTGACTTAAATGTGATGTTTTGAAAACAACATATCCATTTTCTATTTTAGCATCAATATATTCTTCTATTTCACCTTCATCATTAACATAAATTATTTGATAATTTTCATATTTAGAAGGTTCTTCATCTAACTTAATTTTAATAGTATAAGTCCCATTTTTCATTGAAACTACTTTTTTACCATTATAAACATTTACATCATATAAACCAATTAATAACTTATCTATTGAATCAGATACTTTCTTAGCAATCTCTTCTTCTTTTAAATCATCAACACCTAATTTATACTTTGTATTAACTTTCTTTTCTGAAATTAAAACTACTTTATCATTTTCTAATTGATTATCAGGTTTAACTTCTTTCTTTGTTTCTTCTTTCTTAGGTGCAATATACTTAATAACACCAATTCCATTTTCTAAAGATGTATTAAGTTCCGTATCAATATGATCTTTAATCCAAGACTCTGTAACTATTACAGAAGTCATTTTAGTGTAATCTACTACTTGAACTAATGAATAATCATCTATGTTGTATTCTTCTGGTAATTTATTATTTACTTTTAAAGTAGAGTAATCTTCTTCAAATTCTAATGTACTTCCCTCATAAATTTTATTGTCATCAGTAACTATTTGTTTATCATTATATTTATAACTATAAATAGCTTCCCCATTAACAACTTTTTTTACATAAGAATTTTGTTTAAACTTTAAAGAACCATTACCTGTTACTTTAAACTTAGTATCACCAAGATGTAACATTGCAATATTATTTTTACCTGTAATATCTAATACTACATCATAAGTATCCCAACTAGTTAAATAATAAATGTCTACATTATTAATCTTAACTGTATTACCAGTTCCTGAATAATAAATAGCATCACTACTATTACCAAATTCTTTACCTTTACAAATAAATTTTTCTTCATCTAAACTAGAATATAGTTTATATGAAACTAATACCTTGCAATCACCTACTACTAAAGCCTTAGTATTTACTATACTAAGAAGCATAAGTATTAAAGCAAATGCTAAATATCTCTTTTTCATAAAATATTTCACTACTTTCTTAAAAAGGGAATGATTTAATTATATCACTATTATGGCAAAATAAAAGAAAAATTATTCAGATATAACTTTTCTATATACCACTATTTTCATTTTGATAAGCTATTGCTAAGATATCTTCATCCTCTAAAACCTCGGTATTTAGGTGCTGTACAACACTTTTCATTTTAGCAATCTCTATTAAATTGTCATCACTAATTGATATAGCATATAACTTATCTCTAAAACCAAATAACTTTTCTTTAAAATCTTCTATATCACTAACTCTAACCATTCCAGTTACATAATTACTAACTATTTCAAATCTTTTAAGTTCCAAGAATTTAAATTCTTTTCTTAAAACTTCCATAAGTTCATTTTCATTCATATAAACCTACACAAATAAAGTAATAATTATTATTAAAGATACTATCGCTAATAACAAACTAATTCCATAATCATATAACTTATCTATTGGTTCTTTTTCAAAATAAACATCTTCATGTTTCTTAGGATTAACATATATTTTATGTTTACTTCCTATATCAGGTATCTTCTTATTCAAAAACTTAGGATGTGCTACTTGATATGGTTTATCATCTACTACATATTCATATATAGGTTGAAAATATTCATCTTTAGTATTGGGATTTTTAACTAAATCAACAACTTCACCATATATTAACAAACTGCATTCTTTTTTATTTACTTTATCATTAATAACACTAAATATCATTGATATAACCATTAAAGAAAACACACTACCAGTTATCATAAAAGTAACAGCATCAGGTCGATCTAATATATTAAATCTATATAATAAAACTGAACCTAATAAACTAATTCCTAAACTAGTAATTAAGTATCCATAATTACTTTTTTTCATAATTAGTATTATTCCAAATAAAGAACCACCTATTGCTAAACTAAATAATAAATAATTCATTTTATCTTTAAAAAATACTACTAAAAGAATCGTTACTAATCCAACTATAAAAGATAGTGTATCTAAAATTGTTTCTTTTTTCATACTATCACCTATTCTATTATATCATTTATTTCCTTTTTGTGGTACTGGGTCATATCCGTATCCCCCAAAAGGATTACATCTTAAAATTCTTTTTATTCCAAGCCATACTCCCTTAAAAGAACCATACATTATAATAGCTTCTTTCATATATTGTGAACAAGTAGGTTGAAATCGACACATCGAATGACAATGTAGAGGTGCTGCTTGATATAAATCTATTAATTTAACTAAAATTTTCTTCATATTATCACCAACGTTATTTAAATTATAACATATAAAAAACCTCTTAATAGAGGTTTATTTATTAACTGGTCGAGAAGACAGGATTCGAACCTGCGACCCCTAGTTCCCAAAACTAGTGCACTACCAAGCTGTGCTACTTCTCGATAAATAATGGTGCGCCCTAAGGGAGTCGAACCCCTAACCTTTTGATCCGTAGTCAAACGCTCTATCCAATTGAGCTAAGAGCGCATTTCTTTTTGTAAACGCAAATACATTATATCTTTATTTTATGTAAAATGCAAGTTTTTTTTACATTATATTTAAAAAACAAGGATAAACCTTGTTCATAATCAGAATGGTGTCCCGCTGGGGATTCGAACCCCAGACCCTTTGATTAAAAGTCAAATGCTCTACCTACTGAGCTAGCGGAACAAAAGAATGGCTGCCTTGGATGGACTCGAACCATCGAAATGTCAGAGTCAAAGTCTGATGCCTTACCACTTGGCTACAAGGCAATACAGAAATGGTGGGAGGACATGGATTTGAACCATGGAACCCGAAGGAACAGATTTACAGTCTGCCGCGTTTGACCACTTCGCTATCCTCCCATAATCTGGTGCCGACAGAGGGAGTCGAACCCCCAACCTACTGATTACAAGTCAGTTGCGCTGCCAGTTACGCTATGTCGGCAAAAAAAATGGTGGGCGATATAGGACTCGAACCTATGACCCCCTGCTTGTAAGGCAGGTGCTCTAACCAACTGAGCTAATCGCCCAAACTTGCTCTGGACAAGACTAAGTATACCAATTAACAAATTGAATGTCAATAAAATTTTTAAAAATTTCGACTTTTTTTCTGGATTTAAATGTCAAAAACGCCTTGTTAATACCTATTTATACCTTTTTTTAGTATTATTAGGTCCTAAAGACATAATTCTTACCATCACTTCATCATTACTATAATCATCATATGGTAAAGCTCTATCCAGTTCTTTTACCTTAAATAAATCCCAATATTTCATCTTAAAATGATAAGTAGCAACTCCTTTTGGTGTATTAATACCTGCGATAAAATCACCATTAAACATCGGATCAGTTTCTTCATTATAATGCTTTTTTGATTTCCATGAAATATCAGGAAAACAATTACATAACGTACAAAATAAAATCATTCTATTTCTATATAATTCATCAAATGAATGATGACCATCACTAATTTCTTTAACACTTATATTCTTTTTATTTTTTTCAAATTGTATTAATTCATTTAATTCAGAAATATTCACAAGAACACTCCTTTCTAATAATTAACTATTATATAACAAAAAAGAAAACTCGAATTAAAAAATTCGAGTTTAATATTCAAATGGTGGCTCCAGCGGGAATTGAACCAGCGACACAAGGATTTTCAGTCCTCTGCTCTACCGACTGAGCTATGAAGCCAACATGGCGGTCCGTACGGGATTCGAACCCGTGATCTTCTGCGTGACAGGCAGACGTCATAGGCCTCTAGACTAACGGACCATAATGGTTGCGGGAGCTGGATTTGGACCAACGACCTCCGGGTTATGAGCCCGGCGAGCTACCAGACTGCTCCATCCCGCGATAAACAAACAAATGGCGGAGGAAAAGGGATTCGAACCCCTGCGCCGCTCACACGACCTTCCGGTTTTCAAGACCGGTCCCTTCAACCAGACTTGGGTATTCCTCCATCTCGCTTTTTCCTTCAGCGACAAATTGATTATAGCACACTATAAAAATAGATGTCAACAAAAAACCATCCTAAATTGCTTAAATGCCACCTTTTAAAATACTAATTTCTCAAAAGAAACAACTTTATATCAATTTTTTTTGAAAAAAGTATTGCAAAAGCCCATAAAATGCGATATACTCAAATAGTCTTATGAAAAAGACGGTGCCTGCCCAAGTGGCGGAATAGGTAGACGCACAGGACTTAAAATCCTGCGAGATTTAACCCTCGTGCCGGTTCAAGTCCGGCCTTGGGCACCAATTGTTAATTACAAGGTTTAAACCTTGTTTTTTTTTCAAAAAAAATAAAGATTAACTCTTTATTTTTCCTTAAATTCTTCAATCCACTTTGGCAACATTTCTCTTAATGGTGAAAAACCATTTTTATCCTCTAATTCCTTTTTATCTTCTATACGATAATCAAAATTTTTAATAGTTAATTTAATCTTTTTATTAACTTCATCAACTTCCAAAACTTTAGCTTTAATAATTTCTCCTAGTTGTACATAATCAAAAACGCTTCTTACAAACTTATCAGAGATTTCAGAAATATGAATCAATCCGGAATAGCCATCATCCATTAAAAGAAAAATACCATAATTCTCAATTCCAGTAACTTTTCCTTTTACTGTGTCACCAACTTTATATTTTGGCATTCTTCCACCTCGAAAGTATTATACCACAACTAATTATTTACACCAAATAAATTATAAGTTATAATTAATTACGGTGATATTTATGGCCAAAGAAATAGTTCAAAAAGAAGAAAATAAACAAGATACCATAACTAAAATAAAAGAAATTCTAGATAATTTACGCCCTTATTTAAATATGGATGGTGGCGATGTTGAATTTATTGATTATAAAGATAAAATCGTCTACGTTAAATTAACTGGAGCTTGCCAAGCTTGCTTATTCTCAGATGATACAATAAAAAATGGTTTATATGAAACCTTAAAAATGGATATACCAGAAATAGAAGGAGTAATTAATGTAACAATTTAATTACTTTTTTTTAACCACGAAAATAAATATATTCCAAACATCTGCTCTATTTTATAAAGATAATCTTCATACATATCAATTTGATTTAAAATAATAACTAGATCTTTTTCTTCCTTTTGATCTACAACCATATCCCCTATAATATCAAAATATTTAAATGGAAAAACTAATCTTGCAAATAAATAAGCTTTATTAAAAGATTCATCTTGTTTATCTAATATATCTTCTAATAAACTAATATTATTACTTAACCTTATATAACTAGCTATATCTTTTAATTTTAAATCAAAAGTAATATTTAAAGGATTATAAAAATCTATTGTTTTTAAACTATTTAAAGACTTATGAGAAAGACATAAATCAATATTAGTATTATTCTTTTTTAAAAACATAATTATTATCTCTGCAATCCCTATAAAATAATCAAAACTATAATTAATTAATTGCTTATCAGATAATTCACTTATTTGTATTTCTAAATAATCTATTTTTTCTTCCCAAAATTTTTCCATTGTAATATATTGTTCTTTATACTTATTACAATCTATTTGATTAAATTTATAAATATCATTTATTGTTATATCATCTAATAAAACATTTATTTTAAATAATATATATCCTTCAGTTAATAATAAACCATTTTTATTAAAGACAAAATCATGTAATAATGTTTTATCTTTCTTTAAATCTAAACATACTTTATATAATTCATTAATATATGTTTCATCATAATTAGTTTTACATAGTAAATAATTTATTCCATCTATTTGAAATAATAAACCATTATCTAATTCTTTATAATAATCAATATCAATTCCATAATATTTATTTAATATATCTTTCATATTAAATAATATGAAAAAAACTTCAGATAATTCTGAAGTTTTATATTGCACTAGGTGGTGTTTCAACAACTGTAGGTTGAGGAACAACTGGAGTTGTTGGAGCAAGAGGAGTAACAGGTGCTGGAACAACTGGTTCAACACTAACTGGTGCCACTGGTTGACTAGCAGGAGTTACGGGATTATTTAAATTCTTTTCTTTTTCTTCAATTAAGGCTTCTCTACTCTTTAATTCAGCTTCTTTAGCATATAAATCTCTATATACTTTTTCTTGAATTGTTTGAACTAAATTTTTAACACCTTCCATAAACATTTGTTGAGCACCTAAGACGACTTCATCTAATGTTGCATCAGGAGCAAAACTAGCCGTTGTATCATTCGCTGGTGTTTGAACTCCTTGAACAATTTGAGCATCAGGAACCATCGCTGTTGGCATTGCCACCTGTACTTCAGCAGGTTCTGCTGGAGGAGTAACAGGTCCTAAAGCATCAGGAACAATTGGTGCTACAGGTTCTGGTGTTACATTTTGAGCCACATCTAAAGCAGCTTCTGTATTTAACATTGAAACAGCAGCAGGAACTTCTGTTTCAGGAGTTGAACTAATATCAGTAACTACAGCTTCTGTAGCTACAACTGGTTCTTCTGTAACTACTGGAGCAACAGTTGGAGTAACTGGCTCTACTGGAGCCGTTGGTACAACTGGCGCAGGAGCTGGTTCTAAAGGTGCTGGTGTTACAGGTTGAGGAACTGCTACACTAGCAACAGTAACTTGTCCACCAGGTGTTGGTGTAACTTGAGGAGCTACAGGTTCTACTGCTACTACTGGTGCAACTGGCTCTGGCGTAACTGGTTGAACTTCAGGAGTAGCTGGTTGTGTTACCGGCGCCTCAGGAGCACTTTCATTTAACTCAGCAATTCCAGGTGCTACTTCATCATCATTAGATACAACCCCACCATCAGTTGGGAATATCGTACTAGGTTGAACTGGTGCAGCTGGAGTTGGTGCTACTGGAGCATCTAAAGCAGGAGCTGCTCCGCCATTACCATTACCTTTATCTCCTAAATTATAATTATCTATCATTTGCTTAGAAGCAGATGCACTAACAGATATGTCACGTGAATACTGCCCATTAGCACTAGCTTTTTCAATTATTGGTAAATATTTATAAGAACCTACATTGCCAGAAATAATTGCTCTCATGATTGTCTTTATAGAAGACCATTCATCATCAGTTGCAATCTTTTGCAAAGTATTATCAACAATTTCACTAACATGCAAAACAGTGAGTCCATGAGGATCCACAGCATTTTCAGTTGTAATAATATATCTCTTTTCAGTATCAGGAATCGTGAAAACAGAAACAATATTCGAAGTTAACACTTCACCAGATTCCTTCAAGATAGATATCTTCTCTGGCATTGCAATCCCTCTCTATTCTATTACTTATTATAGCAAATAATATTATCGTTTTCAATCATTTATTTTCTTAATTTGGAACCACTTGCACCCATAAGCACAATCATTCTCTATATAATTCTTTAAATTAGCTATATCATTTATCTTGCTACACTTTTTATTCTTAGTATCATAAAACCCCTTAAGTCTTACTTTTCCGTAAGCCCAATCCCCTACAATATAGTCAAAATCATCAAAATAATCAGTTATTTTTTCAGCTAACAATTCTTTATCAATAGCTTCTCCTACCTCTTCAATAACTTCATATTTCTTATCATTAATTGTTATCTTTTTCATTTACCTTACCCCACTAACAAATTTTGTTTTTTAAAATAATCATCTATTTCATAAGGATTATAAGCTTGTACTAAAGCAACACTCTTACGATAAAAATCCTTACTATTCGCTGTAAATAATAAATCATATATCTCATTTATCACTGTTTCATTTAATTTTTCAGTACTATTTCTTTTTACTAACATATCTATTAAACTTTTTTGAACTAAATTAAAATATTTATTTTTCTTTTTAATAGCTTTATTTTCTTGTTTCTTTAAAAAATGATAATATTTACCAAAATTATTAACAAATTCACTATAATCACTAACACTAAATCCATATTTAATCATTAATGTATTAAAATGATCTTCATCTAAAGTATTATAATAATTAATAATTGAACTTTCATCATATATTAAAACTAATATTCTTATTACACAGCATAAAAAACTATTATATTCTAAAGATTCTAATTTATCTTTATTATCTAAATATAATTTAATTCCATCATTAAATGCTTTATTAATAAATACTTTATCATCCATAGTACCACCTACTATATAATAGTACCACAAATTAAGTAATTTAACTAGATACAATTGCACTATCTTTTTCAATAACTCCACCATATATATTAGGAATACTTCCTATTATAACTTTAGAAGCTATAATAATTTCATATTTTTCACTAAAGCTATCCTTAGTATTAGGTGTTATTAAGTCATTTTCTACTTCTATTTCCAAATATAGTTCTACTAATAAATTATTCATTCCATAATCAGAAACTTTTGTTTTAAATCCCATTTCTATATCACTAATAAAATTTATTTTTATTGGTATTTTAAAACCCAAATTCTCTGTTAAAACATTATGATTAATTAAACCAACTGGTACAAAGTATATTCCTTTTTCTCCCGTATAATAAGCCATACTTGGTTCTAAATTATTAATCTTTTCATATAAAAAATTTAATCCATCACTCAAATATTCATAAGCTATATTAAACTTATAATCTACAGCTATAAGTTCTCCCTTATTATTTAAATTTAATGATATTACATCTAATAATTCTTCATTATCTAACATATTAGTATTTATTGTCTTAAAAACATAACTATATATATTTTTACTAATATTCTTTTTAATTAAATCTTCTATTTTAGGAGTTATTTTTATACCAATAAAACTTAATATTATAAAAATATTTAATATAATTAAAATTATTGTTAAAAATAAATTAGTCTTTTTTCTTTTCCTTAATTTCATAATAAATTATATGTCAAAAAAAAAAGAACTATTTAAAATAGTCCTAATCCTAAATATTTATTTAGTAATATTACACATCCAACTATAAAGACAATTATAATAAGTGCTATTAATATTTTAACTATTATCTTTGTCGCATGCATATCTTCTTTTAAATCATTAAAGTCATCAAAATCACTTTGAGTAAATTTAGATGCATCATTAAGTGTTTTTTCTAACTCTTTTGGATCATCTTTAGCTATTTCTAAAGTCTTAGTACTCATTACATTACCAAGTTCATTAGTATCATAGTAAACTACCTTACCAGTTTCTTCTTTTTCTTTTTCCTCTGAAAGATAATTTTCTGCTAAAGCAATGTTCTTTTCTGCTAAAGCTTCTTCAGCTTCTTCAGAATCATCACTTTCTTCATCTCTATTAGCATTAAAGAATTCTTCATCTTCATCTACATATACTTTAGGTTCTTTCTTTTCTTCTTTTGTATTAATATCATTTTGTGTAACATCTATTTCTTTTAGAATAACTTCTAAAGTATCTTCTTTCTTTTCAGGTTCTTCTTCAGTAACTAAAGCTCCTAATACTTTAGTATTTTCATTATCTCCTCTTAAATCAGTTAAAATATCTAGAGGATCTAAATCATCACTACTATCAGTATCTTTTACCAATTCTTTAGCTGTAATAGTATTAATAAGTTCCATTAATTCTTCACTATCTTGCTTACTCTTAGAATTCTTACGTTTACTATCATCATCAGTATCTTCATCTTTATGATATTTTTCTATATCATTAAATATATCATATTGTGTATCACGTAATTTCTTTAAACGATCTTTTTCATAATTTATTTCTTTATCTTCTTTAGCTTTTTCTAACACTGTCGTAATATCATATTCTCTTGTTTCATCTAAATGAATCTCTGGTAAATTAATATCATCACTATCACCAAAGCTCTTTTTCTTTTTATTTTCAGGATATTTTTCAGTTAGAATTTCTTTTATATCATCAAGATTAATATTATCTGGATTATCACCTATTACAGAAGCATTACTATTTAAATCAAATTCTTCTATTTCTAAATTAGTAACTTCCTTATATAAATCTTTATTTCTTTGTGATCTAGAAGGTACTACTTCTTCCATTTCATCTATATTATCATAGTATTTTTTCATTCTTGACTGCATGTAAAAACACTCCTTACTATATATTATAATAATATCATATTCTAAAACCTTTATAAATATTTTATTTGCTTTTTTACATTATAATTGCTATGATTATCAAAGGAGGAATGTATATGATAAAAGTTGATGATACATGTATTGGTTGTGGCGCTTGCGTAGCAATTGATGGTGAACACTTTGAATTTGATGAAAGAGGTTTATCTACTCCAATTTCTCAAGAAGTAACAGATTCTGTTAAAGAAGCTGCTGATGCTTGTCCAGTTGGTGCTATTAAAGTTGAAGAAACAACTAATAATAATGAAAATAGCGAAGAAAATGCTGAATAATAAAAAGGAAATTATGAATTACTTCATTATTTCCTTTTTTTTAATGCTTTTAACTTACTTACTTCTTCATTAGTTAAATATCTATAATCTCCTGATTGTAATCCCTTAACATCTAAAAAAGCATACTTTTCTCTATGTAATTTATTAACAGGATGACCTATACTTTCAAAGATTTTTTTAACAATATGATTACGTCCTTCAACAATTGTAATAATAACTTTTTCTCTATTTTTATTAATATCTTTACTTTTTATTTTAATTCTTTTAGGAATAACTTTAACTCCATCTATAACTATTCCTTCTTTTAAAGCATATATTTCTTCTGTAGTTAATATTCCTTCGATAACTGCTAAATAAGTTTTTTCTACTTCATTAGATGGATGCATTAAAATATTAGCAAAATCTCCATCATTAGTTAAAATAAGTAATCCTGTTGTATCATAATCTAATCTTCCTACTGGATATATTCTTTCTGTCGTTTCTATTAAATCAGTAACAACTTTTCTTCCTTTATCATCACTAACACTACATATATAACCACGTGGTTTATTAAGTAAATAATATTCTTTTCTTATTTCCTTATTTATTGTTACTCCATCAACAACTATTATATCTTTATCACTTACTTTAGTTCCTAATTCTTTTACTAATTCACCATTAACATAAACTTTTCCTTTAGTTATTAATTCTTCAGCTTTTCTTCTAGAACAATAACCGCTATTAGCAATAACTTTTTGTAAACGTTCCATATACATCACCTGCTTTTTAATTATACAAGAAAAACAAAAAAAAGAGAAATTTTTCTCTTATCTAATAAAATAATAATATATTAAGAAAGCCGTTACACCAATTGTTCCAATTACAATAGCAATATTACTAATCTTTCTTAGTAAAACAAATTTAGAATCATCTAATATTTCTTCCTCAGCACTAAATTTATTTATATCTTTACTACCATAATTAACAGTTCTATATAATAAAAGAAAGATAAATAATACTGCTACTATTTTAAAAATATTACTAATATTATTAACTACTCCTTTATGTTCAAAATAAACTAATAAACTTAATATAACAATTAATATTAAAGAAATAATTAAATTAAAAATTAAATTTTTAAGATTACTTTTTTTATTAAAATTATAACCACAATTAACACATTTTATAGCATCTAATTTATTTCTTTTAGCACACTTAGGACAACTCTTAGTTAATCTTATTTCTGCTTTACATTTAATGCATTTTCTAGTTCCTTTAACGTTTTCAAAACCACATTTAGGACATTTTATTTTTTCTATTGTTTCTTCTTCCATACTATCACTTTCTTATACTAATATCATATCAAAAAAACCAATTAACTACAACAAAAGCTGCTATAATCCCACAAATATCAGCAAACAAACCACCTATTAAAGCATATCTAGTTTTTTTAATACCAACACTACCAAAATATAAAGCTAAAACATATATCGTTGTATCTGTCGCCCCTTGTATAACACTAGCTAAATTACCTATATAAGAATCTACCCCATATTTTTGAAATATTTTACTCATATAAACTAAAGTTGCATTCCCACTAATTGGTCTTAAAACAATCATTGGTACTATATCTTTGAATTTACCTCCTATTAAATTTAAAACTCCACTCTCTACAAAAATATTAACAGCAAATATCATTGCTAATATAATTGGAATAATATTTACTACTGTTTTAAGACCATCAACACTACCCTCTAAAAAAGTTTCATATATATCTACTTTTTTTATAAAACCATAAATAACTATTATAATTACTATTATAGGAATTATATATTTACTTAGCATTTCTCCTCCTAATAAAATAATCTAATCCAAGTCCACAAATAGAACTAACTAATGTCGCTATAATACTTGGAATTATTATAGCTGAAGGATTAATACTTCGATAAGCCATTCTAAGAGCAATAACAGTCATAGGAATTATAGTTACTCCACTAGTATTTAAAATTAAAAAAGTTATCATTCCTTCACTAGCTACTCCTGGTTTTTCATTTTCTTCATTTAATTCTTTCATTGCTTTAAGACCTGCTGGTGTTGCAACAGAACCTAATCCTAACATATTAGCAGCTATATTCGAAGAAATATATTCTAAAGCTTTTTCTCCTTTAACAGAAGGCATTATTCTTTTTAAAAATGGTCTTAAAAACTTACTAAACTTATATAATAAACCACTATTACTAGCTATATTAATAATCCCTGACCATAAAACAATTAAAGGTCCTATAGATATAATAAGTTCATAAGCTGAATTAGCACTATTAAGTATTACATCTCCCATATTTATACTATTATTAAAAAACGAATAACCTATTCCCACACTTATTAATATTAACCATATTTTATTTATCATATATCACCAAAATTTTAAAAAATCTAATAACTTACTAATAAAACTTTTATTCTCTGTAACACTTACTTTTTCATAATATAAATTTCTATAACCTAAAACTTCTCCATTTAATATAACTTCTACTTTACCTACAATACTTCCATTAACTGCATTATCACTATTTTCCATAACTAAATTAGTTTCATATTTTTCATCTTTACCTAATACTAAATAAAAATCATTTTTTAACTTAATATTCTCTCCATAATTAGTATTTTTATCTATTACTTTAATTACTTTATAATTATTAAAATATTTTTCATATAACTCTTTATGATCATTAAAATCATTTCCATCATTAAAAGTTACTACTATTAAATTCATTCCATCTTTACTAGCAGTTGTTACTAAAGTACGATGAGCTTTTTTAGTAAATCCTGTTTTACCTCCAGTACAATAATCATATATTCTAAGTAATTTATTTTTATTAAACCATTTATATGTTTTCATACTAGATTTAATAGTTATTTCTTTAGTTCCTGTTATTCTTCTATAATTATCATTTTTCATAGCATATCTCGTTAATAAAGCCATATCATAGACTGTTGATTTATTTGCACTTCCATCATTTTCTTCTAAACCAGAAGGATTTACAAATAAAGAATTTTTCATTCCTATACTTTTAGCTTTTTCATTCATTATAAAAACAAAATTATCTTTAGATCCTCCTACATGAGATGCAATAGCTAAAGCAGCATCATTCCCACTTCTAAGCATTAAACCATATAATAAATCATCTAAAGTAAGTTCTTCCCCTATTTGAATATATATCCCACTTCCATAAGCTGATAATATATCTTGATTAACTCTTACTACATCATTTAAATTACCATATTCAATAGCAGTTATTGCTGTTAATATTTTAGTAGTACTAGCTATTAAACTCTCTTTATTAATATTACTACCTTCTAAGACTCTCCCACTATCCATATCCATTACAATATATGAACTAGCACTAATTGCTGCTATTTTAAAAGGAATTAATAACAAAAATAACCATAGTAATCTCTTCATAGTTTCACCTAAATAAATATATGAAAAAAAGGACTAAATAAGTCCTTTAATTTATCTTTTCATAAGCAATATAACTTTCATTTAGATCAACTCTACCCTTTACTCCATCTATTTTACCATTATCAGCATACTGCCACATTGTATATTTTCCATCATATGAAGATTTATCTATATATTGAGCATACCATATATTATAATTTTTAAATAAATCTAAATTCCAATGCTTTTCTATTCCCCTTAAATTAGTATAAAGCATTACTTCATAACCATGACTTTCAATATAACTTAAAAAATGTACTGCATTATCATTTATAATTACATCTTTAACATTCTTTGTCCTTTTTTCATCAAATAATTCAAAGTCATAAACTACTGGATAAGTTATTTCATAATCTTTAATTAAATTAAGAACAAAAGTAGCTTCTTCTAATGCTTCTTTTTGATTGATAGCAGTTGAATAAAAATAAACTCCTACAGGTATATTATATTTATTAGCTTCCGTAATATTATATTCAAATCTTTTATCTATTCCAAGTTCATCATTAGTTAAATTTCTATAACCACATCTTACCATAACAAAATCTATATTACTTTTAGCAACTTTTGACCAATCTATATCTCCTTGCCAAGAAGATACATCTATTCCTTTAACTATTTTATTAACTTTTTTAACTTCAACTTTATTATATATATCTTTATCTTTTTCTTTTAATTCATCTAACAATTCTTGTATTTCACTAAATGGAATATTTTCCATTCTCTTAGCATATCCAACTTGAAATAAGTAAACAAATAAACCTAAAATAAGTACACAAAAAAATGACACAATAATTTTTTTGTGTTGAATGGCAAAATTACGATATTTATCAAGTAATGAATACTGCATACCTAACACCTAAAAAAATTATAACAAATTAAAAAGAATAATTATAGTAATTATTCCTCATAACTGTATATCCCATGTATTTTTTCTAAATCATCATTACTTAATTGAACTACTTTCCATTTATCATTTTCTTTTTCTAATTTAAATTCTATTTCATAATTAATCGTCTCTTTAGCTTTTTTCATTTCATTTAATTTATAATTAATAAATAAATTTTTATCATATACACCATAATCATTATTAAATTCTTCTATATGACTATTATAATAATTTAAAGCTTCTCTTTGTACTTTATATAAATCTATAACATTTATTTTAGTTTTAACATAAGCATTATCATTTTCATATCTTTCCCCTTGTATATCATAAGTTAAACTACTATATTCTTTTTTTAATACTTCTTTATATACTTCTTTTTGTTCATTAGTTAAATTTTCATTATCAACAAATTCATCCATCTGTAAAATAACATTACTATCTAAAGTTATATAATTATCTAAATACTGAGCAACTACTTCTTTAGCAGTCTGTTCTTTTCCACAACCAATTATTATTAAATTACATATAATTAGTAAAATACTAAAAATAATCTTTTTCATTATATTCTCCTCTTTTTTATTATTCTTTATAATTAACTTTTTATACATCTTATGTTAAAATAATTAACAGGAAGTGATAATTATGAAAAAAACAATTTTAACTGGTTTAAGACCTACCGGTAATTTACATTTAGGTCATTTATTTGGAGCTGGTCAAAACTGGGTTAAATTACAAGATAATTATAACTTTTACTTAGAAATAGCTGATGTTCAAGCTTTAACAGATAACTTTGATAATCCAGAAAAAGTTCGTAAGAATGTCAAAGAAATATCTATGGATTTACTAGCTATCGGTATTGATCCAACTAAAGTAAATATGTTTATTCAATCTCAAATACCTGAGATAGCAGAATTAACTGTTTATTACTCTAATTTAGTAACAATTGCTCGTTTACACCGTAATCCAACTGTTAAAGCTGAAATTGCTCAAAAAAAGGAATTATTTGGTAATGAAGGTGAATCAATTACATATGGTTTTCTAGGTTACCCTGTTTCTCAAGCTGCAGATATTACTGCTTTTGATGGTGAATTAGTTCCAGTTGGTGAAGATCAATTGCCATTAATTGAACAATGTCGTGAAATAGTTCGTAAATTTAATACTATCTATGGTGAAACATTAAAAGAACCTGATTCATATCTTTCCGAAACTAAACGTATTAAAGGTTTAGATGGTAATGATAAAATGGGCAAATCATTAGGTAATGCCATTTACTTAGTAGATGACGAAGAAACTATAAATAAAAAAATAATGGGTGCTGTTACTGATCCTAACAAGATTAAAAAAGACAATCCAGCTAATCCAGATGTATGTATGGTTTACTACTATCATAAATTAGTTAATACAAAAGAAAATATTGAAACAATATGTTCTGAATGCAAAAAAGGAACACGTGGTTGTGTTCAATGTAAAAAAGAATTAATTACTAAAATGAATGAATTCTTAAAACCTATAAAAGAACGTCGTAAAGTATATGAAGATAATCCTGAATTAGTAGATAAAATACTTAAAGAAGGTACTCAAAAAGCTCGTGAAAAAGCTAAAGAACAAATGCTTAAAGTTAAAAAAGCAATGAAGATAGATTACTAATAATCTATCTTTTTATAATAAGATAAATACCTAAAGGTAATAAATAAAATTCCCAAGTCTTAACTATATATAATAAAAAATCTTTAATACCTAAACCATATATTAATAAATTAGAATATATAATAACAATACTTAATGAAAACCCTATACAAAATATTCCTACTAAATACTTAATTAATTTATTCATAATTAATTATATTTTAATAAATAAAAAATATAATTAATTAGGTGATTCAATGCAATTTATTACATATTTAATACTTTCTCTCTTATCAAGTATTACTAATATCTTACCCCTTTCATATCCCTCTCATATCATTTTATTTCAAAATTTATTTAATACCAAAATATTTAACTATCCTTACTTAAACTCTTTATTTATTTTATCTCCTTTTTTTGCTATTACTTTATATCTTTTAAAAAATTATCATCACATACCCATTAAAACATTCATTAAGATACTTATTCTTACTACTATTATAAATTTACTTAATATCTTTATTACTTCAAAACAAATCCTAACTATTAAAAAAATCCCTTACTTATTTTTAATTATCTCCTTATTATTACTAATTACTTCTAATAAAACTAATCCTAAAAAACTATCTAATCTTACAATTAAAAACTATCTATTTTTAATTATCTTTAATTTACTATCTATTATAAATGGTCTTCCTTTACTTTTAATTAACTTACTAGCTTGTTATATTATAAAACTAAATAAAAATACTTCATATAAATTATCCTTATTTATTACTTTACCATCTTTATTTATTCATTCCTTTAATAGTTTTAACTACTTACTAACTTCTACAGATCTTATTTATCTATTAATAAGTTTAATTATTGGTATTATAGTATCTTTATCATTATTAAAATATTTAAAACGTTTAATAAAAAATAATCAATTATATAAAATATCTATTTACTTAATAATACTATCTCTTTTTACAATGTATTGGTTTCGTTAAAAAACAAGAAGATTATTCATCTTCTTGTTTATTCTCTATTAAACCAACATCTACACTATTTATAGAATCAAATCTTTTAGTTATTTTTTCAGTCGTAATATTAATATCTTTAATATCTTTAGTTACAGTATCTATACTTCTAGATAACTTATCCCATCTTTCACGATACTTAGCAAATTCGCTACTTAATTTATTTAATTCAACATGAATAATTTTAGCATACTTATCTCTTTCCATATTCTTAATTATCATTTGAATTATAGTTAAAGTACTCATTAAAGTAGTTGGACTAGTAATCCATACTTTCTTTTCATAAGAATAACGAAGTAATTCAGGATGATAAGCATTAATCTCTGCAAAGATAGCTTCTGCTGGTAAGAACATAATTGCTTCATCAGCTGTCTCTCCAGGTATAATATATTTATTAGCAATAGCATCTATATGTTTTTTAACATCACTTTTAAATAACTTAGTTGCTGCTTCTCTTTCACTATTAGATAAAGATTTATCAGTCATTCGTTCATAATTTTCTAATGGAAATTTACTATCTATACAAATTGTACCTAATGGTTCTGGAGCATATAAAATAGAATCAGCTATTGAGCCATTACTCATAGTATATTGAATATCATAAATAGTTCCTGTTTTTTCACCAAAGACACTCGATAAAATATAATTTAAATTAACTTCCCCAAATATACCTCTAGTTTTTTTATCAGTTAAAACACTTTGTAACCCAACTATTTCACTAGATAAACTATCTATCTTCTTTTGTGCTTCATCTATCTTAGTTAATCTTTCTAATATATTATTAAATGTTTTATTAGTTTTTTCAAAATTTTGATCTATTCTTTCATTTACTTTATCATTTATTAACATTAATTTCTGTTCTATTTTTTCATTTAATTTATTAAAATCTTCTGTTAAATATTTATTAATATCAAACTTAAAATCTGCTAAATCACCACTAACATTTTTCTCTAATTTACCTAATCTTTCAACAATATCTTTATCATCATCTTTTTTAAGTAAATTAATAATTACTAATACTATTAATATAATTAATAAAACTATTATTACATATTCCATTTCTAATACCTCTCATCTATATTAAATTTTTTATTAACAAACTTACTAAACATATAAGCTATTATTACTAATACTATTACTTTAATTATTTCAATTGGATTAATTAAACATTCTATTAAATTACTTCCTATATACCCCCAAAATACTACAATAAATATTTTAGCAATTAATAAAGCATAAAAGTATTTTACTTTAGGTATTTTAGATATTCCAGCTCCCAAATTTATAAAAAAAGATGGTGTAAAAGGAATAGCTATTATTAAAACTAATTGTGAAAACTTTAACTTATTTATTGCATTCATTATTTTTGCTAACTTCTTTTTCTTTTTTACTCTTCTTTGAACAAAACCACTAAATAATTTTCTCGATAGCATAAAATTCACAAAAGAACCAGCTACCGTAAATATCCATGAAATTAAACATCCTAATATAGGACCTAATGTTAAAACATTAATTGTTATAAATACAAATAAAGGTAAAAAAGCTAAAGTACCTTCTAAAAAAATTAATATACAACAAAATAATGGAGCTATTAATCCTAAATTCAATAAAAAATCATTTAACCATTCATTTAAACTAACTAAAGACTCCATAAACATCACAATATTATTATAGTTTAATAAAGATTAAAAGACAATCGAACACCTCTTTACAATGTCTAATCTTTTACAATATAAGTAACATCATAACCATAAAAGTCTAAAATATTAACTGCTTTTTTAGATTTTATTCCTCCATTACAATATATATAATATTTTTTATTTTTATCTAATAATTCTTTATGATTAATTAATAGTTTTTCATACGGAATATGAATACTATTTTTTACTATTTGACTATCATTATTATTAACATCTATAAAGATTCCCATATTATCTTTATATTCACTTAGTAATATCTTTTTCATTAAATCCCCCTATATATTTTATGATAAAAAAAAGAGATGACTTAATTAATTAGTCATCGCCAAAAAAGTCATCAAAGAATTCATCATCTGTAATAACATTATTATCTTTAATTACTACTTTATCAGGATCAATATTTACATTAGCTTTTTCTTCTACTGTATTTTCCATCTTTTTAATATTTTCTGTTACTTCATCTTCTTTAGTAACTGGTGTATTAAAGATATTATATTCATTAGTTTTTGGTTCTTCTTTTACTTTAGGTTCTACACTATATGTTGTTACTGGTTTTTTAAATTCTTTAAGTTCTTCTTTTATAGTTTCTTCAGATTTAACATCATCTTTTACAGTATCCATTATATTAGGAACACTATTATAAATATTATAATCTTCACTATTTGTTTTAACTACTGTACCACTATTATAACTAGGTTGGATTATTGAAGCATTTTCTACTTTTGGTAGAGTTTCATAAGTATCAACATCTTCTAAAGGACTACTAGTAGCTACAGCAATACTTGCTTTTTCATTACCTATAGTAACTTCATTATTCTTTTCATCCCTTAATAAATCTATGTTTTCTTCATTATTAGTTGATTTAGAATTAAAGATATTAAATGAATCAACAACTGGTTTACTAGGTTCTATTTTAGGTTCGCTAATCTCTTCAGGAGTAACATCTTTTATTTTACTCTCTTCTTGACCAATTATCATATCCTCAATTTGATTATTTATATCATCATCAATACTAGGCATTGGTAATTGATTATCTTCTTTATCTTTTTCACTAGCTTTTAATTTAGATTGTTCCTCTTTCTGACGAGCTTCTTCAGCATCTAATTCAGCAATTTTTCTGTCGATATCTCTCATCATCGCATCAAGATCTAATCCACCACCTAAGCCACCAAATAATCCATTATCACCCTTAGATTCTGGATTAGCAAATGGACTAGCACCACCAAATGGACCAGCTCCAAATGGATTATCACCAGGGCTTCTAAAAGGATTACCATTACTTGGCATAGAATTAGTACTTTCATTTAAAGAATTTTTAATTTTTTCACTCTTTTTCTTCTTAGTAAATTCTTTTACATCAAACTTCTGTACTGGTTTTTTCTCTCTCGTTGGATACACTGCCTCAGATTTTGGATGTCCCCAATCCATTTTAAAGTTTGGTGTATATTTTGTCTTAAATGGAGCTAAACGCCATCTAATAATAATAGCTTCAAATAATTTTAATTTTTGTAAATCAGTAACTGTAACTAATGGTGTAGAAGCTGTTTTATCTTTATCACTTGATTTTACTTCTCCACACATTTTACTAATTTCTTCTAAGGCTGCTAATTCTGTACTAATTAAGTAAACTAAATTACCACAGTTACCCTTAATTGTTTCAGCATCTTCATTACCATAAACACTTTTTAATTGAGCAAAGTTTTGAATAATAAATGTAAATCTAATGGCACGAGAACGTGCTGCTGTAACCATTGTTGTAACATCTTTAAGAGGTGGCATATTAGCGAACTCATCTAAGATAAAATTAGTACGATATGGTAATTTACCACCATTAGCTTGAGCAACATCAATTAACGTTTCATAAACTTGTTTAATAAAAATTGTTGCTAATCCATGATATGTTGTTTTTTCATCATGAATAACTATAAATACTGCTGTTTTTTCTTTTCCGATATTACGCATATCAAAATCACTATAAGCAAGCATCTCTGATAAATTATCACGTGAAGCAAATAATCTTATCTTTTGTCTAAATACAGATAAAATACCACCTTTAGTATCTGAAGGAGCATTAATTGTATTAGAAGCAAATACATAAGCATTTGAATCTTCACCTTTTAAAGTAAAATACTCTTTAATATAATTACTAGCAGCAAACTTTTCTTCACCAACTGTACTCATTAAATTAATAGAGTTAAGATTTATTTCTTCAATTTTAGCATCTTCAAATAATCCTAATGCTAAACCTGAGAAGTAGTCAGCAGCTGACTTTTCCCAGAAAGGTTCACCCTTATTATTAGGATCATACAAAATATTTAAAGCAACGTCATCCAATAATTCTGTAGCTTTATCTACATTTCCATCTTTATAATATTGGTAAGGTAAAGTAAGAGGGTTCCAAGCATTACCATTTTGTGGTTCACGGAAGTTAAGAATAACAACGTTATATCCTCTTTGACGCATATAATCACTTGATGCTTTATATAATTCACCTTTAGGGTCAGTAATAATCATACTTTCGCCTTTTTTAATTAATAATTCAACCATAGGTTCAACTATTGTTTGAGATTTACCTGAACCAGTTGAACCTATTACTAAGTTATGATATTCACCATTATCAACCCATAATCTTTTTCCATCATTAACTAAAGGAATACCAGCTACTGTAGTCTCTTGTGATAAAGGATCAACTATTTCTACTCCTTTATCATTTTTTATTTCACGATCTTTTGACCATCTAGAATAACCTTTATTATCTTTTTCCCCTATTTCAAAACCAATACCATCTTTTCTTTCAAAAACTAAAGAAGATACACTGGTAAAAATTAAAACAACCAAAATTAGAAACAATACTACTGTTGCTCCTAAATATTCGGTAAAACCTGGGATTGGATTCAATCCATAAAATGAACCAGTTGAACCAAAATAACTAATATTTGTTGTTGCTATTGCACATAAATAAAGTAAAAAACAAGCAAAAACAATAAACATTACTAAATCTTTACTAGAAATACGAAATTTCATGAGACTATACACCCCAAATCTATTAATATTATACTACATAACAAGTCAAAAATAAAAGGAGTAATTCCTTTTATTTATTTCTTAAAAATCTTAGTTGATATTATAACAAAAATCAAAAATAATACAAGTAAACAAGATGCAATTAATATTGGATGATCATTCATAAATTTTTCAATACCTGTCTTCTCATTTTTAGAAGATTCATTTTCTTCTTTAGTATCTTCCTTTTCTGGATCACCTACAGTATCTTCTTTCTTAGTATCATACAATATATAAATACTTTTCTTAGTAGTTGGTGTAAATACCCAACTATAAACATTACCATTTACACTATCAGCATTACTTTCTAATACTTTATACACAGAAGTAATATTAACTCTTACTTGAGCTAACTCAGGATAATCTTTAAAGTATAATAAACCTCCACTATCAGTAGATAATGTTAATGTTTCTTCTTTAGTATCTTTTTGTAAAGCAGAAGATTTAAAACCATTCTTAACAGTTCTTGCTTTTAAATAATTAGCAGTTCCAAAGAAATATTCATATTTTACATTATATCCATTATTAATTTCACTAATTTCTCGATCATAATACTTAACACCAGGCATTTTTTCTGGCATTGTATCTACTATTACATCTTCAGCAAAAGCCGGAACAAATTCTATATAACGATTCTTAACTTGTTCTTTAATTGTTGCATCAGTAAAAGTATCTGTTATTAAAACTTCTTCATTTATTCCATTTTCTTTAACTTCTATATTAACATTAGCTGTACAACCACATAACAAAAATAGAAAACTAATTAATAATATCAATCTTTTTTTCATAATTACTTGCTCCTTTGATGAGTTTCATAGAAACCATCCATTTCAACTCCCCAGTAACCGCTACTATTGAATGGTCGACGTGTAAATAATACTCCTGCTGCATTTCCACTTGCTTCAGCACATATATAATTACCAGAAGATTCTTCTATACCAACAACTAATACTATATGACCACTAGATTCTAGTAAATCTCCAGGTTGTAAAACAGCACTATTTGATAAATTAACTCTTCTTACTCCAGGTAGATTTTGGAAATTACCAGCTAACATTTGGGAAATATTAAATCCACCATTTTTAATCGCCCAAGGAACGAATCCTGAACAATCGAAACCACAATAATCATATGATTGATTATTAGCATAAGTATGACATTGTGTACTTCCCCAATAACCTAGTGCTCCATCTACAACACCATCATAGTGTCCACCACCCCAATAGTAAGGTACTTTAACACCATAATTATTACCAAGTTCAGCTATTAATGTAACTGCTGCTGCAACTACACCAGCTCTTGTTCCATATCCAGCTTTATCAACGTTTTCCGCTATTAAACCATTAAATGCTTCTAAACTAGTTCCATTTTTTTCTAAGAAACCATCTAAAGGTTCATGTAATATTGTATGTCCTTCTGATGATAATACATAATCACCATAATCAATAACACCACTTGTACAAGTTGCTCCAGATACATTGCCACCGCCATAGTGTTCAATTAATATTTCATCATATGTCTTTCCTTGATTAGCTAGTTCAACCCAATGTTGTTGATCCGTATTAACATAATTAGTATGAGCAACATTACCTGATTCATCTAATAAAACTTTTCCTTTTACTTCATCAGCAGCTGCTAATACTTTAGCTTTTAACTCTTCACTTAGTTGACCTTTCCATACATAAGCTCCTGATGTATTTTCATCTATTTCTGGACTAAATAAAGCTGGGCTAGATCCTCTAGTCATACGATAACAATCTCTATCATAATCACAATAAACTTGATCATTCGTACAAGCTCTAAGTCTTATCTTACCTGTATTAGGATTATATCCATAAAAACAATCATCTGGATTACTTGGACACATTGAACTATTACGTGTTAAAGCAAATCCTCTAGCTGCTACAATTTGTGTTTTAAATGCTTCAACAGTAGAATCTGAATAACCAGTTTCAGCTAAAGCAACCCCAACAACATACTTTTCAAAATCAACAGTTTCTAATACTGTATAATTATTAGCACTAGCATCACAATTAACTACTTCTACTTGAAGTCCCTCTAAATTAACAGTTCCTGTTGATAAAACACCACTTAATGAATAAGTACAACGAGCTCCTGCTCCATGCCCATTATTATTATATGTTTCATTTACTAACCAAATAAATAGTATTAAAACTAATAAAATAATCGCTGCAATAATAACTGCTACATGAGGATGTGTTTTTAAAAACTCTATTATTGACTTTTTTAATTGACTAAAAGCCGCATTAAATGGATTATTTCCATCCCCACTATTACGACCATGTCCATTTGAAACATCTCTTTGTGTATTACCATTAAAAATACCACTTAATCTATTTCTTAATCTTGAACCAAGAGATTCTTGAGCTGGTTCATTTATACTTCCCGAAGAACTTCTTCCAGCTGGATTAGTTCCATTTTCTTGAGCTTGATTTTGTGAAACACGTTGTGAAAATCTTAAATTTTTACGTGCATTCTCTGTATCTTGTGTTTGTTCTGGATTACTCTTACTTCTATTTTTTAAAGCTCCATATCCATTACCAGGAGAAGTTTCTGAAGGAGCTTCTTTGGCTACTTCATCTTGAGGATTAACTTTTTTAGAAGCCATCGGATTTTGTTCAACTTCATCACCTGCTGTTTTTCTTTCTCCGTCTTCTCCCTTTGGTTCTTCTTTTGGTTCTTTTTCTTTTTCATCTGGTGCATCTAATTTATCTTCATCTTTTTTCTCTAAACCACCATGTCCAGATTCAAAATCTTCAGGATTATATTTAGGTGATGCAACCATAGGTGATTGTTCCCCTACTGGTGATTCTTGTGTTCCTTGACTAGGCATCTCTCCATATTTAGGATAACTAGGAGGAGTCCCTTCACCATAATCTTTACCAACATCAGGAGCTGTTTCCTTCCTATCCTGTGGTTTAGCTTCTGCTGGCGTTTGCTTAGTTGGTAGAGCTGGTTTAGAAGCATCACCACTAGCTGGCTTTCTACTTAATTCATTATCTCTATTTAAAGAACTTGTTCTACGAGCAGGTTCAGTTCCAGTATTTTGATATCTATTAGGATTATAACCTGTTGAAGTATCTCGTTCTAAAGATGGCGTTTGTTTAGGAGCATCAGCTACTCTTTTAGCATCTTCTTGTGCTTTATCTAACCTTTTATCTTCTTCTCTAAACTCATCTTCATCTTCAATAGGAATTTCTAATCCTACTTTTATTTTTTTATCAGAATCTTGTGCCATTTTACCACTTCCACACTATCAAAAGTATAACATAAAGAAACAAAATTAAAAAGCCGATATCGGCTTTTTATTAAATTCTATAATCCTCCACCAGATCCAAATGAATCTAGTTCTTCTTGCGTACATAAAATACGAACTCTCATACGTCTACTACCACAAACAAATAAGGCATCTCCTTGATTATAACTCTTAATACTATTCATTTCACTTTCATTTAAATCAATTAATAAAGCTAAATCTTCAACAGCTTGTTTTTTCAAGCCCATTACTAAATAATAAGATGCATTATCAAATATTGCTTTACCATGAACAATTAAGTTAGGTGCTGCAAAATCTGTTGGTTGTTGCGTAATAATAATTGTACCTGTGTTATATTTTCTTGCACGTCTTTGCATTTGAGCTAAGAATTCAGCACCAAGTTCATTTCTTGTAGATAATAAAACATGGGCTTCATCAACACATAATAATGTTGTCATTTCTTTATCTAAGCATAAACCCCAAGCAAACTTTAAGATATTAAAGAATAAAGCATTACGAATATTTTCATCACTATTCATTAATTCTTTAATATTGAAAACAATAATATTACTATCAATTTTTAATGTCGTATGTCCACAGAAATAATATCTTAGTTCTTTCGTTAAAGGTCTAACTTTAAGCTCAAGTCTTTCCATTACATCTCTTTCACGAGTTTTTTCAGGCATTGATAATAAACGACCTTTAATTGTTGCATAAACATCATCAAAAGTAGGAAAATCTTCAGATCTTAATGTTGAAAAATCAGTTTCAAAATCTATTTTATAACGTTTATAAGTATCTTGTACAACTTCACTAAACATTGTTAATACATCTTCTTCAATACTAGGAGAATAATATTTCATAAAAGCTTTTAATGATTGTAATGCTCTAGTTAAAACTGTATAACCTAAACCTTGTTCTAACTCTTCTTGATCAGCATCTGGTACAACCTCTAAAGGATTTATCATACCATAATCGCCACCTTTACCTAAATCTAGGTAACTACCATTAACGTTACGGCACATTTCTTCAAGTTCACCTTCAGGGTCAACACAAATAACTTTATAACCATTTCTAATATGACTTCTTATTAATAATTTAGCAGCTGTAGATTTACCACTACCAGAAGTACCTAAAATAATCATATTAGCATTATTTCTATTATGTTCTTTCTTTATCTTAAATAAGAATTGATTAAATAAGATAACACCTCCAGAGAAATCAACACCTAATAAAGTTGAATCTCCAGGATCTTTTATACTATCAAAAACAAATGGATACATAGCTGCAATTGTAATTGAAGGAATTGGTGTACCAATTCTATTTTCAAGATCTTGTTTAGGGAATATAGGAATAATTGATTTAAGAACTTTTTCTTGTTCAAACATCAATGATATTGCTTTCATTCCTAAAGCATCTATATAACTACGAACTTGCATCTTTTTCATTTCAAGTTCTTCAGGACTATCAGCAGTAACCATAATATGTAATTGAAAATCATATATTCTAGCTTGTGTTGCTGCTAACATTGAAATAAAACTTTCTAATGATTCATAATCTTGTCTAATTCGCTCTTGAATAGTTTGATCACGTTCAGATTGATAACGTACTTTTAAATCAGCTATTTCCTTATTTAACATACTTTGTAATGTTGAAAATTCAATAGGAATATGCTTAGCAACTAATTTAACTCCAGATATATTAGTTAAATTTGATAAGAAACCAGGATTAATAAATTTAGGATAACTAATAACTGTTAATATAGTTGCATATTTACCACTAATAATAAATTCCGTAGGTTTAAATAATAAACCTTTTGGAGCTATTTCACTTTTTATATTCATTATGCTCTCACCGTCCCAAAAGTAGTAGTCATACCACCATTTAAGAAGTTATCAAGTATCATTCTTAAATCAGCATTTGAAACTTGAGTAGAATTTATTGAAGCATTAGCAAGTCCAGCTATTAAATTATGTATTCTCTTTTGAATAGTTTCCATTCTTTTTTCTTTAAATAAGATAAAATACTCAGTATCAACTACATTATATTCAGCACCCATAAATGCATTAGCTTTATTAATATCTTGAATAATTAATTTTCTAACTGCACTATCTACACTTTTTTGATATAAAAGTTGTAATTGTGATAAATATAAATTTATATCAACCGGTCTATCAGCTACAACTAACCAAAATTCATAATCTATCATATTATAAAAGTTTTGTAATTCAAATATAACTCTTTCACGATCTTCAGAATCTAGAATAAAGATGTTTTTAGGAGCTACTTTAACTCCTGTAACATAATATCCATTATCTAGACGAATCATTCCATTCATTATATTTTTTATAGGAACCCAATCTTCACTATATTTACTAGATTGTTCTACAGCAACATTAGTTACGTTGTTGTTGTTTGCTTTCTCTATCATCGGCATATCTTGCACACCAACCTCTCCAATAATATTTTTTTCTTCCTGTATAAAATGTATATATATTACCCATTAATGTCATAACATTATGATAATAAGGAACAGGAGCAACTAAGAAAGTTGCAATTAATGCAGGAGCTAGTAACATAAACATTACTTTCATATCGTTTGAATCAATTATTACTAATAGTAAAATTGTAATACTAACTCCTGTTATAAATATTGCTAAATCAATTGGACGAAAGAAACTCAAAATCATTTGCGATTTTTTAGAGTTCGCCGGAATTAGAAAATTGTTATTATCCATATATCACACAACCCTTCATTTTATTACCTTCGACCATTTTTATTTTCTTCAGCTTGACGCTTACGAGTAACTTTATCAATGTAATCTCTAGTAAGTGGTGTAGCATTCTTAACACCTTTACCATCATCAGCAACTTTTCCAACAGCAGTCTGAGTTGTAATTTTTCTTGAATTATCTCTAGACATACTATTATAAGCTCTATCAAATAATTCTTTAGCAGAAAGCATTGCACCACTTTCATCCTCATAACCAAGATCTGTTTCAGTTCCATCAGGATTAGTCCTATATTTACGCTTATAAGTTTTACTTGATACAGTACCATCAGGAGCAACTTCATCTAAAACAAAAGTATTTTGATGTTTAATATTACTAAAATCAACTTGAGCACTAGTAGCAGCATTAGCTCCAAATGGTGCTAGTAAATCAGATAATTGAACTTGAACTTGATTACCATCTGCATCCAAAGTTGTAACCATACGTGTTTGATTTTGTGAAATATAATCTGAATACTGAGAAATAACACCTTGAACTGTATTTTGAAGATTTTGATTTGAAGTGATATTTGCTGCTACCCAAGCATCGGCAGCTGCTTCCATAGTTCTTCTTGTTGCTTCTATCTTAGATTGTAATTCAGTACGAGCTTGTGACATTTCAAGATCACTTCTCTTGGCCACACCTTCCAAGCTACTAATAGCTGCTGTTCTTGCTGATTCAAATGCTGATCTAGATGCCGTCTCATCAGCTTGGGCAGCAGTTAATGCTGCAGTATAAGTAGCAATATCTGCAGCTGGTGCTCCAGCAGCTACTGCCGCATCTAAAGCATTTTGAGCAGCCACACGAGCATTTTGTTTAGTTCTTAAATCAGCAAATTGAGTTGCTGTTAAACGTTGAATTTCAGCATTATACGAATTTTCATCCCAACCTTCACGATATTCACTAATCTTAGTTGCTTGTAATGTTTCCATTTGTTGTTTCCATGCTTTAGAAACAGCATCTTTCTTATAAGCTTCTTCACGAGTTTTAGATTTCATATCATCCAAAGCAGCACCGAATTTGATATCTGCTTCTTCTTTAGATAAATCAATCGTACCAGTAGCCCAAGCTGTTGCTCTCTTATAAGCATCCGTAGCTGCAGCTCCAAGTGCTCCAGAAGATTCAACCCAAGCAACTCTTGCTTTTCTAGTTTTCTCAATTGCTGCATCACGAGCAGCTCTAGTTCTTTCAATATCAGCTGCATTACCACTAGCTACAGCTGCATCATATGCAGCTTCAGCTGCTTCTAACTCAGCTTGTGCATTTTGTAAGTTTGTAACGTCAGCTCCATGTCTATCTTGACGTTCTTTTCTATTTACACCAGCATCATATGCCGCGTTAGTTGCATTTGCACTAACACGTTTAGATGATTCATTATCCATTGCCATCTTATGATTAGCTCCAGGACCAAATTGAGCATAAGCACTTCTTGCTGTTGCCGAACCAAATCCTGCTAAAGCGGAACCAAGTCTTCGACCAAAGTTCTGATCTTTATTACGATTCCAGTTTTGAGCAGCAGTTCTAACACCTGAAGTAGCAATTGCTTTAGCAGCAAATCCACCACCCTCAGCGAACTTCTTACCAATACCTAAACTCATATTTCCTGTATTTAATTTTAATGATTCAGAGATAAACTTTGGTGCTTGTCTTGCAAATGCTACAAGTCCTAAAATAAGTAGTGCTAACGCTAATAAAGTTTCTATTGAATTCAAATCATCATTAGCCCACAAGGCAGAAGTTGTAGAAAACAAATCATATAAGTGACAAATAATATAAACAACTATGTATACAACAGAAATACGAATAAATACTTCCATAAAAGTTGATACAACAGATTTTGTATATTGTCTAAAATTATCTTTAAAAGACGGTAAAACCTGCATAATAAGTGGTACAGGCGCTATTATTTGATAATAAGCCATCTTAGCAGCACGAACACCCATATCTATACTAAATGATACAAAGGCATATAAAACGAAAATACCAGCTATTGTTGATAAGCCCCAGAAGTATTCAATTTCACCATCTTCAATATAGTTATTTAAGAAAACAGTATATATACCAAAAGAACCTCCACCAGAAGTTAAAGCATACGCTTCCGATAAAGTTATTTTATCTCCATCAGTAATCTTCGATCCCTCTATACCACTATTAATATTCGAGACACCTGCCAAACATGCTACAACCGCGGCTCCACCTAAAATCCAACCACCGACTGGAACTAAAGCCGCTGCTACAGCGAGACCTGCACAAGCCAGTAAGTATCCACCACCAGCTAAGAAGTAATCACTTGGGTCAGCTTCAATTTCATCTGATGTTTTTCCACTATCTTCTGCTGGATGAAAAAATGCTTCCCATAAATTGGTTGCTGTAACAGAACCACCAATTTCTTTAATCTTATCATCTACACTTACGTTTGGATCAACAGAAGTTGACTGATCTCCAACAGTTACCGAAGAAGAACCTAAATTAACACTTAAATCACTATTACTTCTAAAGAATATTTTAGCTAAAACATCATGTTCTAAAAATAAATTTTGTGCTTGATATAATAAATTAAAAATAACAGGTGTAATAGCAAGACCTACTACCGCAATTACAACATTCTTAACCATTTTAGGTCCTAAATCACCCTTCATAGATTGATCAGGATCAATAATACCTCTTAAAATTGCATATGAAAGAACAAATAGCATTAAAACACCTATAATTACATAAACTCTATTTGCAACTTCATAATAAGCATCAGAAGATAATAATCTTGCACTAGCAATAGCCATAAATATTCTAAATGCAGAACCAATTAAACCATAAATAAAAGTATCTAAAGTTAATAAAATACCAATTATACCAGATTTAATAGTATCACCTAGACTAAATAATACTAGCATATAATTTCACTCCTAACTAATACCACACGTACCATACCAACCTAATAAATTAAATAAGAAATTAATTAAATTAGGAATAAAAAACAAAATTATAGCATATACAACTCTTTTACCTGTTGTTTTAGCTGCCTTAGACAAAGCTTCTTTCTCTTGACTAGCAGTAGCTTTTAAAAAGTCCATAATTGAAAAAGCTAAACACAATAAAGGAGCAGCATATTTAAACACATTAAAAACTTGTTGTAAAAACTCTATAACTTCTTCATCAAAAACCCCACCACATTCATCAGCAGTTCTACCAGCTAAAGAATAGTGAACATCATAAGAATTATCTATAGCCATAACATTATTACTAACTAAAAAGAATCCCCCTAAAATTATAGTCATAATTAATAACAATTTTCTATACATAGAAAACACCTCATATCATTGAAATTATATCATAAAAAAAATGATATTTAAACAAATATCACTTTATTTTAAATATAAAATTCAATTATTAGCATCCATCTGGACTAGTAATACAAGTTTTACATACCTCGTAGTCACCATTTGAACTTACTTCAACTAAGCTGAATACTAAACTAACTAATGTAGGTACGAACCAAATTGCAATACCAGCAACAGCTCTCATAGCTAATTGCTTTAATGCTTTTTTAATTTCCTTATCATCAGAAGCAACAACTGCTTTTCCTAAATCAATACATCCAAATATAATAATTAATAGTGGAATAACGATTTTAAATACACCTAAAATTCTACCTACTATTTGCCATATATCTTTAGTATCTGCGCAAAAGTTAACTAGTAAATACATATAAAAACATCTCCTTCATTCATAATATAATTGTATTTAAATTTGTAAAATATGTCAAGTTTTTCTTTTATTCTTTTACAATTCCAAATAATCTAGCTGATTTATTACCTTCGCTAGCAGGTCTGTTTTTATCAAAACCAAGCTTATTTAAAAGCTCATCTAATACTCTATGTTTATCTTTTTTGTCATCCAATGGTGAAATATTATGGAATACACTGCATCTTGCTTCAGCTTCAAATTCTCTTACATCATTTGGATCTAATAAACTTTTATTTAAAACAACTTTCATACCCTTTATTTTATCAAGGATATTTCTATCTCTTCTTATCATTTTATTTAACATTAATGTTGAAGGTTCTATTAAATATAACATTTCTGTACAATTAGCACCTTCTGAACTATCATTAACGTCTATTAATATTACATTATAATTATTAATAGGATTTTTAATAATAGAATTTAATTCTTTACTGCTAACACTCTTTAAGTCAGGATCATTAAAGTATAAGAAATCATTTTTATCTAATTCTAATCCTAATACCGAATAATTCTCAGATAATTGTTTTTTTAACATATAAACTAATGTAGTAGCTCCTGCATGATCAGTTAAATCTTTAATTCCAATTATTCTAGTACCTGTTATACCAGGCATAGCAATACTTGAATTAATAAAATTTTTTTCATTTTGAGCAGCTCTATTACCACCAAACATACCACCAGAGTTATTACCTCCAGCATATTGCTGTGGTGCACCTCCACCCATCATAGGAGCAGAACCTCCTATCATATGGAATTGTGCTACATCTTTATATGTATTTGGATTATCTATTAAGTATGTAATAGCATCAATATTTCTTGTAAAGTTATAAATTCCCATAGATACCAATTCAGATAAATATTGTGGTGAATTTACAACTGGAGAATCATCTAATAATAATATTATTTTAGACATATCCATTCCAAAAGATAATCTTTGGATTTGTGAAATATCTTGATATCCTGCTATAGCAGTAATATCTAATATCATTTTATTAAAGAAAAAATTATCAAACTGTGCTACCAAGTCATCTACTTGAAATTCACCATCAACTGTTTTAATTAAATCAATTTTATTACTCAAGCTAGACAACATAGCAGAATATTTATTTGCCACTATAACATTCATAAAACACTATCTCCCTTTTTATGGAATCTTTTTATATACCTTTGCTGTACTTTCTTCAATTTGACTTTCATCTTGTGGATCATATACTTCATCAGTTAATCCATCAACACGAACAGATAAGAACTCAGATAAAGCTGGAACTTCAAACTTATAGAATAAAACAACTCTATAATAAACAGCTTTATACATACCGCCCTTTAAATTAGCATTATATTTTGAAAAGCAGTAATAATATTTATCTTTAACCGTACTAGAAGTAATTTTTACTATATCATTTGCTGGATCATTATACTTACCTAAATCTTTAACACCATACCAAATACCACCATATTCATCTAGTGGACATTGTCCTTTAGCAGTATAACCGCTACCTAATAAATATAGATTAATAGTTTGTATAGTATTAACATTAGTAGTTATTGTGGCTCCCGTTGAAATTTTTGAGACACCACTTCTATTTCTTTTATCAGTTCTAGTAACCCCTTTATTTTTCTCAATAATCGTTAAGACTTCATTTTTTATTTTAAAAGACCTAGAATATTCTAGAGTAATAATTATATAAGCAGAGAAAAAACCGATAAATACAATAATAAGTCCCCATAACCAGACATTTACTATCCCATTTTTCATTCTTTATCACCTACTTACAATTAGCATGCTCAATAGCATCATCCTTAAGCATAAAGATAATCGGTGTTTCACCACTTATTTTTATGTTAAATAAAGTATTTAAAATAGGCCATTCTAATCTAAAGAATATAACTGCTTCATAATAAGCAGACTCAGGATGACCTATAGGTCCCGTAACATAGACTTCATCTCCAGCACGATATCTCTCTGTTACAGTATGTTTTTGTACGCAATAATTTACTTTATTAGAAGAATTTACTGCTGTACTAGAACTAGTAGAGAACCTATACCAACATCCATCATCAGGACATTTTCCTGTAGCAGAATATCCTAAACTACTTAAATAAGAGTTTATTGCTTCAATAGAATCTTTATTTAAACCATGATTCCTTTCAATAGTTAGTAAAACTTCATCTTTAATTTTATAACATCTTGAATAATTAGTTGTAACACTAACAAATGTTGTAAATAGCGCTAAAAACGCTATAACAACACCCATAATCCAAGTACCACCTATTGCTTCTTTCACAATAACACCTACCCTCTAAAAGGGCATTCAAATATTGGGGTATCATCAGGATTATCAGAATCATCTGGTACCTTACAATATGCCATGCCATTGCTATTGTAACCATTATCACAAAGAGCATCTGCACATCGTGCCCTATCATTCATATTGTCTTTTACATTTGGCCAAACGAACATAAAGAAAAAAGCCGTAAGCAAAGCAACGACTGATACAACAATTACAGATCCTGTTAATTCACCTGTAGCTTCTTTCATTAATTAATCACCTCAAAATTTATTTCTATGCACCAGAACATGTTCTAGTATATGTATGACCATTATATTTTGCAGTACAATTGAAATTAGTACAAGAAACATTATTATTAGAAGCAGTACCATTATCATCTAATGATGTATAATTACCTTTTGCATCAAGGTTAGTACAAGCTGTAGAAATCATAATGTTAGCTTGGATTTGAGGGTAAATAAATATTGTAACTAACGCTGCAATTGCTGCAATAGCAACAACTGTAATAACAGTTAAGTTTAATTCACCTGTAGCTTCCTTCATTTATTAAATCATCCTTTCTATTTTCATATTATATAAAAAGTATATCACTTATTTTTTTGTTATTCAATACCTTTTACATACAATTTTACTCACTATTTAAATCACTCTTAACGTATATTTTATACCCTCCCTCTTTTTCATAAAAGAGTTCATAACCATCAAATTCATCATAAGCATATAATTTATCATAGTATAAAACTACCAAATGAGTAAAATCATATAATTTTAAAAATTCATTTACATTTCCCGTTCCTATTTGAACAGTCCAATAATTTTCAAAAATATTATAACCACCATTCATTTGAGGATAAAATACTTCTGCCCTCGTATCAATAAATGGTTTAATACCTCTCCATTCAAGATATCCACCACTATCATAATTACAATAAACTTTCATTGTCTTAGGATCATATTTTTCTAAAAGTTTATCTACACCTTCCTCAATATAATAATGTGATGTATTTTTAATTAATTGTTTTCCACAATAAATATCTAAACCAATTAAACTTACTAAAACTACTATAACTAATAGTTTACCAATTATTTTTGGTGGAATAATATTTGCTTTTTCCATACAATTATTTCTAAATAAATCTTTACCATAATAAGCTAATGGATAAACAGAAAACATTGCTAAATATGGAAAACTTTTTCTTGCCATTAAAGATAAAACAACACAACCAAATAGCATTGTAAAATAACTAACTTTAAATTCCTTATATTTACTATAATGTAACATACACACAATAACATAAATTGCTAATAATAAAATAGTTTCTATTCCCATACTATTAAATATAAGTATAGGTCTCATTTCAAGTATAATATCAGTAGCTAATCCAGAATAAGATGAAACAAAATAATTAATAGCTTTAACCCCGTAGGGATTAATAAATCCTGCTAAAAACATAAATAACCAAATTATAATGAGCCATCTATAATCATATACATTTTTTTTCTTCAAGATCAATTTTTCATACATTCCTTCTGCTATAAAAGGTAACATAAAAATATACATAAACCACCACATAGATGCATGAAAATTAATCATAATAACAGATAAAACAGGTAACCAAAATAATACTTTAAAGTTTCCCTTTTTTCTAAATAATTCTACAACATAAACTACCAAGAACAAAAACAAGAAAGTAAATGTTTGTGGTCTAGTAACAATAAATTTATTTGTCATTAATAAAAATAACATTATAAAAGACATTACAAAAGAAATAATATAATTCTTATTGCTAACCAACATACACATTTTATAAAAGAAAAATAATAAAATAAAACTAAATCCTATTGTAAAAGCAAATAAGAAAAATTTACCAAGATGAACAAATGCCCAATAAAGACATACACAGAATAACCATTGTTGCATTATAAAATTTAAATTTTCATGCATTGTAAGAGGTTCTATCGTTGGAAGTCCATGTTCAAAAACATATCTTCCATGAGATAGTAAAAACCACGAATCGTTATCAATATGCCAATAACTAAATAAGCCCCACCATACCATAATAACAGCAGTTACTAATAACATTAAAACCCATTTATTAATTTTAATATTTTTAATTTTATCTATAAATTTACTTTTTTTATCACTATTAACTTCTTCATGAAATTCTTGTTCAGTATTAACATTCCAAATTTCATCTTTATTTGTATCATTATTTATAATACAATCAGCAGCTTTCATTCCTGTCATCATTGAATGATCCATATTATTATATCGATGTTGTCCATTACGACCTATACAATATAAATTATCATATTTATTTAAATATTCTATTACTTTATCTATTTCTGTATAAGTATCAAAATAAGCTGGATAAGCTTTTTTAACTTTTTCACGATGAGTGTCAATAACATCATCTTTATTAACAATTCCCATTTTTTCTAATTCGCTTATCGCAAATTCACTAGCTTCTTTATCACTCATATTCCAAAACTTATCATTTTCATTACAAAAATATTCTAAACCTATCCATAATGTATCTTTAGGTTTTTCTACCATATATGGACTCCAGTTATTAAATACTTGTATTCTACCTAACTTAACATTTGGTTCTTGAACATATATCCAACAATCAGGAATTATATTATTTAAAGTCTTAATATCCGTTTCATTCTTTAAATTTAATTTCTTAACTAAAACACCAATAGTAACAAAATCACGATATGGTAAACCTTTAGCAATTTTATGAATATCTTTAGGTACTTTATTCATATCACATATTAAGTCTTTAATTGGCATACTAGAAATAAAAATATCACCTTTTATTTCTTTTTCTTTGCCATTAACTAAACACGTAACTGAGTTAATAACATTATTATCATTATTAATATGTACCACTTGATGATTTTTAAGAATTTTTCCACCCATCTTAGTAACATCATCAGCTACAATTTCCCAAAATTCACCAGGTCCATATTTAGGATAAATATATTCTTCTATTAAAGATGTTTCTTTAGTTTTACTTTTTCTATGAAACAATTTACCAAATGAATCTTTTAATACCGCAATTATTGATAAACCTTTAACTCTTTGAGCACCCCAATCAGCAGATATTTGTTTAGGATGTCTTCCCCATAGCTTTTCCGTATATTTTTCAAAAAAAGTAGAATATAATTCTTTACCAAAACGATTTATATAGAAGTTTTCTAACGAATCTTCCTTCTTTTTTATAAATATACTTTTTAAGTAACTAAAACCACTTTTAATAGTTCTTACAAGTCCTAAATTTTTAAAAGTTTGTAATTTCATACTAATTGGATAATCAAAAAACTTTTTCAAATAAAAAATTCTTGAAACTCTATTTCTAATTAAAAAGACATTATCTTCTTTTTCAGGATCAGGTCCACCTTTTACTAAACTTTTCGTTCTTTTTAACTCTTTATCATCAAAAGAAGGTTTACCTTGTATTGGCATTATGTTCTGCCAAAACTCATTTACTCTAGCCTCTTTAGAGAAAAAGCGATGTCCTCCAATATCCATTCTATTTCCTTTATAATTAACTGTTTTAGAAATTCCTCCAATAGAATTACTTTCTTCTAAAATAGTAACATTATAATCTTTATTTTTATTTAATAATTCATAAGCAGCAGTTAAACCGGCTGGTCCTGCTCCTATTATAATTACTTTCTTTTTCATTTACTTTCCCCCCACTAGGATTGTCCTAATATGATTATAACATAAAAAAAGATATTTTTTTAAAAAATATCCTATTTTATTGACCTATCATATTAACAACTGCTATAACAAGTAGAATCATAACACCAATACCTGTACATACAAGCATACTCATGGTCTTACTTTCCATCTTGTCTAAACGTTCTTTATATCTAGTTTCACGAGCTTTTTGTTGTAAGTTTGAAATAGTCTTAGAGAAAGTAATTAATTGTTCTTGTTTTCTTTCTTGACGACCTAAACTTAAACGATAAAGCAAACGCATCATACGCATTGAATCACGAACTGGATACATCTGCGCAAATTCCATATAAGGAGTAACAGTTGAATCACCAGCATTTATTTTATTAATCATATCTATTAATCCTTCTCTAAATATTTCAGGAGCATCAGATATTGATTTACCTAAAGCAACTGGAACAGTATAGTGTTGAATTAATATTTCTAAACCTTTTAAGTAATAAGGTAACATTGAGTCTATTTGTAATAAATGCATTTTATAGAATTTTTTTAAGTTTAAATAATCTAACTTAAACATTCCATATCCAGCAACACAAGCTAATACTATTTTAACTAATGTTAAATTTGATATCATAATAAATATCATTAATATTATAATAATTAAACCATTTTTAATTCTTTTTTGATATAAAACATCAGAATCAAGACCATCACCATATTTAGCTCTTACTAAGAAGTCATAATCATCTTCTTTTAGTTTCATAAACAAATCTTGGTTATCTTGAATAAATTTATTAGGTTTAATATAACCATTAACTGTTAATACAATAAATGCAACTATTCCTATAATTATTACCTCAAAATACATAACTACTCAACCCCCACATCTTCATTATAATATTTTTCACCACTAATTAAGAAGAAGCAATTTACAATAATAATTGCATGTAATATTAATTTTACATATATTTTTTCTAACATTGCTAAATACTCAGTACGACCAAATAATAGTTGCATAACCAAAACTAATAAGAACAACGCCATACCAAATGTTAAGAATTTCTTATGGAATGTTTGTCTATCCATTCTATCACGGTATACACCTTCTACTAAGGCATCTATATCCATTGACATAAGTTCAAGAGCTTCTCCTGAATCTCTTGCACCTTCTTTAGTAATTTGTAAGAACAATTGGTGCATATTCTTAACCATATAATATGGATAAGCTTGATTAAAGAATTCTATTGATTGATCTATAGTACCATTGTCATAAGCCATTTGAATCATTCTTTTTACATCTCTTAAGACAGGATCTTGTAAGATACCAGAATCTCTAACACCTTCTAATGACTTAACAAAACTTTGAGTTGTATTAAATTCCATAATAACGTTAGTTGTATAAACTTGTACTTGTTCAAATAAGTATTCACTATATAATCTTTGTGTTCTTAAATAATTTAAATAAGGCACAAAACATACAGCAATAATTGTATATACAACTGAAACTGGAATACTATAAAAATATAAGAAAGTAATACCAGCAGCAGCACCACCCATCAATAATACTTGCATAGCATACTGCCTTGGGGAATACTCATATCCAAGTTCTTTAGTCTTTTCTTTAACTTCACGATAACTATATGGAGCATATGTATTATAAACACTAGCAACAGTATCAGCAAAGAACTTATAAACATTATCACCTGTATTATATCGATAAGCTAAAACAAAGATTGCTATTACTAACCATATAACTAATTCCACATTATCACCTTCTTATTATAATACATCATTCGTCGAAGCAACTTGAGTTGGAATACCTGTAGGACCACCAGCCTGCTGTGTAGGTACAGAAATAGTCGGGAAAATACTAGGTGTTGGAGTCTCTGTCGCTTTAGGAGCAGCAGTTGTAGCTGGTGCAGGGGCAGCAGGTGCAACTGTCTGTGTAGGAGCTGGAGTAGCAACACTACTTTGTGCCACTGGTTGTGGCGCTGGTGTTACTGCTGGAGTTTGTGCAGGCGTAGAAGCTTCTGCAGGAGTTTCCTCCAATGACTCAATGTCTCCTTCACTACTAGTAGTTGCTTCCGAAGCAGGAGTTCCGTTATTTAGTGCATCGATTAATTTATTTTTTGTTTCTTTATTAGCAAAATTATCAGCTGAACTATCTCTTAAATTAGATAAATCTTCTTTAGAGTCAGCATCACCCAAACCGAAAATATCATCGGTGTCAAAATAAACATTACCTATTGCTAAATAATCTATTAACTTCTTAGTAGGATTATGTAATGTAACTCTACCATCTAATGTTTTAGAATATAACATATTAGACTTAGGTCTATTAGTTTCATCATCAACATAGAATTCACAAACTTCCATAATTTCACGTTGGAATCTTCCTAAGGCTTTTGAATAATAACCTTTAACGTAAATTCCAATTTGAACATATCTATGAATTGAAGATAAATATTGTTCAATATCTTGACTACCTTCAAGTAACGCGTACATACGCATTGGGATACTTGATGCTTTATCGGCGTGGATAGTTGAAATAATATGGTGTCCAGAAGAAATAGAGTTACGAACTGCCATAACTGCTTCTGCTGAACGAACCTCGGCAAGTAATATCCATATAGGGTTCTGTCTCATGCAGGCTACTAACGCATCTGTATAAGAAGCTATATTATTAGTTTTCATTGCCACAATATCACGATGAGGGAAAATCTTATCTAAGTGAAGTTCCAAAGTATCCTCAATAGATATGATTTTTTCATCTTCTTTAGTATTACTAGCCAAATACTTAACAAGTTCTGTTTTACCAGAACCAGTCTCTCCTGCAATTAAGATATTGCAATGTCCCCAAACACATTTAATTAAAAAATCATGCATTTGTTCAGTAATATATTGTTCATTTAATAATTTATCTTTATTTAAACGAATTTTAGCAGGAGTTTTACGTATCAAACACGCGATTCCATTGGTAGCAATGGAATCGTGTACAAAGTTCATACGTAATTCGGCACTTTCTGAGTCCAAAAATGGATGTGCCATATTGAAAGTACGTCCCATAACATTCGCACATTGGAACGCTAACTTTTCCATAAAAGGATTGTTTATATCAGGTCTTTCAACTTGATAAACACCTCTTGATAATGTTTTTAACCAAACTTGACCACTGTTACTATAAGAAATATCGGTAACGTCATCATCTTCAAGAAACTCAGACAATGGTCCAAAGTCCATCTGAGAGAATATATTCTTCTCGTTCATAAAAACACCCTCTTTTTCTTTTATAAATTAACAAATAGTTAAATCTACACACTCATTAGACAATTGGTAAGTTTGACTTATAATATGTAATTGTAATTCTTCATTTGTTAATTCAGTTGCTGTAGCATTATTTGTATAATTATCATTTCTAGGTACAGGCTCAATTGTAATACCTAAATTTTCAGCTTTCTTTAATAATAAGAATAAATTTTCAGGAACAGCAAACAATAAGTGAGTTGTTTCTATAGGATTATCCTTATCTGCAAAAGCATTATTACCACTATTATCTCTTGCTGCTAGTACCCTAATTTCTTTAATTAAACGTCCATACATTAATAGACCTTCTTCAGACTCTGATTTTAAATATAAGTCTATAGTAGTATCAGGCATTATAGAATTTGCATAAGTCTTTTTGTTATCAACGTTTAAATCATAAATAGTATAACCATCTGGAATACTAGAAAATATTGAATTAGGCATTTCCTCTTCCTTAATCATACTTTCTTTATAAAAGAAACTATTTTGCGGAATTTTAGCATCATAAGATACTAATTTACCTACTATTTGATCAACATTTGTTATAACATTATCCATATTATCAAGTAAATCTTTTGGTACGTCAGCATAAGAAATATCTTCATCAGTTATTTTTGTCTTTTGCAATAATGTTTTATTACAATAAGGAATAGAAGTTGGTTGAATAGATTGATTAACTCTCCAAGTATAACCTAAATATAAAACTACTAAGCCAACTAAAACACCTAATATTGTAATTGTATTTTTATTACTTAAAAACTTTTTAAAAGGTACAAGTAAATTTCCCATTCTATTCTATTCCTCCTCTATAAACTAAACAGGATAATAATCACAATATTGTTTAGTCATTTTATCACTACTACAATTATCACCAGAACAAGTAATATTAACAGGATCAAATTCAATTATTAAATCTATTGAGTTAACAACATCTAAATCAGTCATAGCTGATGAAGGGTCACCAGGATCTTCAGCAACATCACGTCCGATTATAAATCCTGCCGTTTTTGTTGAAACTTTGACACTTACTTTAGGAGGAGATTCATATAAATCATAAAATTGAATTTCGTAGCTGTCTGTAATTGATGCAGTTTCAGCGAATCTTCTTAGGAAGTTTTCAACGAAAACTTCCTTTAAGATTCTTATTTGACCAGTTTGCGCATAATAACTGTAATCTATTGCATCATATAAGGCACTATTAGCTACTTCTTTTAATTGATAATAATCTTGAGTATTAGATGTAGTTGCATCATTAGTAAGTAACATAACAACTGCTATAAAAACACCAAAGATTACAAACCAATAGCCCCAATAACTTTCCTTCATATGTTCTCACTCCTTTCTATTTAAATGCCAATCTATAATATTGTGTTCCAGAAGAGCCCCAAAGTGTTGGAACATTACTACTTTGTTCAATATAGTCAATCCAACGACACTTCTTAGCTAACTCATCAGTAATTGAATCCCCATCTTTAATAGCACATACAGAAGAATCACCAGTAAGTTTTAAATTGTTAGAATTATCTGTAATACCACCTACAGAACCAATATCTTCCAAGAATTTACTTCCGTAGTGACCAAAGTTAGCAATCTTATCAGTCATTTCTTGTTCTTCATCTGAATTAGAAGCAAACCAACAATCATTACTATCAATACTGCAGCTACCAAGTGGTTGAATAGAAGCTCTACCATAAATATTTAAATTTTTAAAGTTAACTACATATCCATTTTGATCATTGTAGTTTCTAATATATTGCATTCCTTCTGGAGTTATTACAAATGAATATTCAGGATCTTTTTGGTAAACCGTTTCACCAAGTTTTTCAATTCTATCCTTAGCAACTTCACCTTTATTAGTTTCAAGTTTAATGCCACCATAGTAGAATGCAGCATTACCACTCCAGTTAGCACCTAACTTTCTATCTGAAGATGAATTTAAATCAGATAATGCAACTGTTGAATTACTAAATCCTAAAACACCGTTTGAATTTTCAGGAATGTCATCATCACCTAAAGAGAACTGATAGTTGTAACCAAGTTGTGGACCAACAGTGTCAGATGCTGCCGGAATTCCAGGTATTGAATATGTTAACAAGTCATCGCCACAACATAAGCAAACATCCTCGACAACCTCATAGTAACATGTCTGTGTATTAGCTTGAATAATAGATTTCTCATCGCCCATCAGACGACCCAAATCATTATTCGTGTAAACACCTATATCTTTGAATATATAAGTATATTGATACATATTACGTTTTGTAGTAATACTAACAGGGAATAGGTTATAGTTACCAACTACTCCTGATCCAGTCTTAGTACCAACAAATACAGACCAATTCATAGGATCATATCCAGAATAATCAGGGGGATTACTACGTTTTTGAGAATTAACCATTAGAGCTTCATCTAAAGTTTCACCATGTTCTCTAATGTCATTTCCACTCTTATACCAAATACCCTTATTTCTATAGAAACTTCCATTTTCTATTGAAGATTGGAAATAATGGGCTTTAACGAATTTTAATGTATAATCGTAGCAACGTCCACCAGCATAACGATAATGATAATTACCATCGGCTAATGCGACTATATCATTACTAAATTGTGTACGAGCATTTTTAGCATAGCTTCCACTACCCATACCAACTTGGCATAGTGTCATATGAGCATCATAATATTTATCATTAGCAGGTTTGCCACCACCAGGAAGATCTATCTTACCAGCAGTATCTTCATATTTCTTAGATTGATCGCTATCAACTTCCCACTTAGTGGTTGGATTATAATAAATTGAATGTAATCTATTTCTAGCTAAAGTAATTTCTTGACATTTAGAAGCATCTCCACCATTTAAGCAGTATTCATCAGGTCCTAAATAAGCCTTAACAGAAGCATTGGTAGTATTATTATAATCAGGTCCTAGCGTTCCTTCTGCATCCATTCCCTTTTGAATGTAAGCATCATTTGTGCCTAGATGTTGAATCATGACATTATCATCAGCTAAAATTGTCATATATGCAGCCTCATCATAGATATACGAAATATCTGGATCATAAGCTGTCTCAATTTGAACAAATGGAGTATCTTTACCAAATAATTTTTGAGTATTTTGAGTATTTTGTTTTCTACCATTTGAATCATCAGTAGTATTTTTAAGTTCATAGTGTTGACATTGGAAAACATCCTCTGTTTTTTCTTTAATATCATTAGTAGCAGTAATCATTGCATTAGCAGCAGTTTCAACTTGACTCTTAGCGTCATTCATAATTTCTTTACTTAATTTATCAAATGCATCTTGGGCACCTTTACCAGATCCACCATGCGTATCATTAGTATCAAAATCATTATAACAATTTGTACCATATTTTGTTTTCTTATGCTGTCTAGATACAGTAACATTTTGTTTAGTATTTTTATTATAATAAGTAATACTTTCATAACTAGGAGTTACAACAGAACAAGTGCCAGTATTTTTACCACTATAAGAATAATCTTCAATAATTTGTTTATTAAATAAATTTTCCCAATATCCTTTTGTATGCTCAGCTTTATCATCATAGTAAGTAAATTTACCTTCTGAATCGTTTGCAGAACCACCAGTTGTTGTTCCATATGGTTGACCCTTAAATTTATGATTTATATTTAAGCTATAACTACCTTGAGTATTGATTGTATCAGTGCATGACCATTCAATTGTATAAGTATAACACGTTGAATCTTCTAATTTACCAGTTGAAGGATTCGTTTTTTTACATTTATAAGAATTCTCAGTAACAGAAGCTTGATCAGCCGTACATAATGATGTAGAAGTAAATTGAAGTGCCGTACTCTTAACAGGTAATTTTGTTTGATCTTCTATGTCAGCATAAACGTGTGAAGCATTACTATAAGTTTTATAATTATTTACAATAGATTGAGAAAGATCTTTTACATCCTTAGTATATTTATCATAATCAACGTAAGTTGAATAGCAAGTACGTTTAGAACCAATAAATACACTATTCTCTCTATTTTGGAAGAATTGACCAGCCAATGCAGCTCTTTCTCCAATAAAATTACCAAATGTATCAGTGGTTATCTGCCATTCCTCACGGCAACTAACTTGGCAATATTGATTGTTACGATAAGCAGCAACCATTATTGAATTACCATTAGCATCATATTTTTGGAATCTATTATACTCAGTAGAAGTATCATCAGTAGAAGTCGGATTACCGGTAGAAGAATAACTTTCACTACCAGTAGTATAAGGTTCATCAGTTTTTACTATACAAGTACCAATCTTCTTTTCTGCACTACTTCCAGTACCTTTTTCACCTTCTTTAATTTCATAAATCTTTGTAGAACCAGGATTAACTAAATCCTTATCACAAACAGTAGAAAGTGTTGAAGTAGTACATTCGGCAGAACATAAATTCTTTCCAACATAACTAGTTTCATCCATAACATATCTACAGCATCCTGCCGCTTTAAACATTGGAACACTGAATCCACTATCACATCCACTATCGTTACAATGTTTATTATGATCTAACGGATCAAAATCACAATCAGGAGGTGTAATATCAAAATATAAGTATGTATAATGGTTTTCAAAATCGAATAAGAACATTCTTTGATAAGATTTATTATTTGTTGGATATGCAATCGCTATATTAGCTGGTGTTATTGCACCCTCATATTCAATTTTAAAACTATATTCAACTTTTTCCTCATCAGATTTAGGAATCTTAGTAAGATTTAAAATGTTTTCAACATGTACGGTTGCTTCATATTTTAAGACCTGAGTTTCTGCAGTAGCACCATCCGCAGTACCTGTAATTTTAAATGTTCCACTAGCGCCACCCTTATCATAAGTGACAGTAGAACCTGTAGCAGGACTAATTAATTTAGCGTTTTTAGGTAATTTTAAAGTACCAGTATAAATTAAATCATAACCCATATCGCCATTAATTTTATTAACCTTTTTATCATCAATTGAGTATTCAAATTTGCCTTCATCTTCATCAGCACTATATGTAGAATAATTTGTCAAAATATCGGTTACAATGCCTTGTGCACCAGCACTATTTGAACCAAAGAATGTACTAGTAGCACTACTAATGCAAGATTGATTACGATTACATGCATTAACAGAATCAGCAAAAGTTTGGTAAGGAGCATAGTGAGTTGGATAAGCGTTTCCACCGCCACCTTCACCTATCATAATTGCAATAACACGTAATGAAACTTGTGCAGCAATTTTAAAATCACTAAACGAATTTAAATCACCTAACTCAGCAATGGCACTAGTATCTTGTAAATATTTAGAAGTTATATAACCAATAAATTTTTTATAATGATCATTAATTTTTCCCCCAGCTCCATCGCCAACAACATAATAATCCATAAAAACACCATTGTCAGGACCAAGACGTCCAGGATCCATACATAATGATAAGTAACGTTTACCATCACAAGTAGAACGAGCATCATAGTTAAGCATATTTAATCCAGATGAAGTAATATCGTCTTTCTTATTATAAGAAACCCAACGTATTCTTACATTTTTGCAGAAGCCACCAGCTTCATTTAATCCAGTAACAGTATTATCACCTGGCATTGTTTCAGAATTAACTTGAATAATGAATCCTCCACCAACGCCAGCTTCAGAGCCACCAGAGCCACCTGAGCCTCCAGAACCTCCGGAACCACCAGAGCCACCTGAACCTCCAGATCCTCCGCCAAATACAGGATCATCTTCAACAGAAACTTTAAATGTAGTATCAAATACAGCGCCATCTTTATTTGTACCAGTTATTGTTACATCAGTATATGCGCCGCTAGAATCTTTAACACCATGAACAATACATTCACCACCTGAAAGGTTAGCTGTAAGATAAGTTTCGCTACTAGCCTTACAACCTGTAGTAGTTACCATATCTCTAAGTGCCAAAACTTCATTTCTACCAACTTTAACAGTTTTATATAATTCTCTTTCTACAGTAGTAAATTCAAATTCAACACTATAAGAAGAGTTATCATATGGAACTTCATCTCCAGGTTGGAATCTCTTGCCATCATCTCTTACCCATGCTGAGAAAGTTTTTTGACCTTTTTGATTAAATTCACCTTCGAATCTAACAGAAGGTAACTTCATTGTTCCAGTACCTTCACAATAGAAATATCCATTTGTTAATTTACAAGTTCCAACTGGATCAATAACTGCTCCAGCACCTGTAGTATTTAAAGTTACAGCAGGTTTTGTTTTAAAACAAGCAAAATAAGTATATTGATTATTAGTTGTAGCTCCTGCTGATACATGAGGATAACTCTCACATGTATTAGCTTGTTGTAATTGAACATTACGATCATCAGGAATTGATGAGTCAGGATTTTCTCTTGAACCATATGTCCAACCTACGAATTCCATTTGAACACCAGTAGAAGGGCCTTTACAATCTGGTAAAACAGCTCCAGATTCTCTTGTTGTATAAGCTCCACCATCAGTTGTCCATTGACCATTAAAACTACATATACCAGCGCCAGGGTATGCTCTAGCTCCAGGTTGATGAACAAGAGTAACATGAACAGCTATTGTTTCATGATTATCGCTATAATCAACAGCTTCGAAAAAAACTAATGCTGATTCTTTACCACTAATTTCATAGAATTGATCAGATGGTGCAATTACGCAATAACTGCCAAATGGGCATTGATCAAGATTTAAAAAGTTTAAGCCACTTTCATTTTCGTGATCAACACGTTTAACGATTCTTTTATATTCGCCACTTACAACGTCTTTTAAATCAACACTCGTACCTCCACCTGTACCATTGTCATTAATAGATACAAAATATGTTGGCATTTCTATAGAAGAATAAGCCAAAGGATAATCACTTGTAAATGGTACAGTATTACCTACTGATACCTCATAATCATATGTACAAGTAACTGTATCATAACCAGCACCTTTAGGTTTATTACTTGAAGGCCAAGAAATTTTTACTCCACTAGAAGTATTTTCAACCTTAAAGACATTTAGTGTTACAGGTTCGCAATGTAAATTACGATATTCTGAATTACTATAGGTTACTGTTTTGCCATATTGTGGCGGAACTAAAACTAATTCCTTAGCAGCAAATGTGACACCAGTAAATAACGTAAATGATAAAATTATAAATAGTAAATATTTTTTATAATTACTTATATTCATTATACTTCACTCTTCTTTCTTCTAAGAATTAACACTGTTATCACAACACCAACCGCAACTACTATTCCAACTATTATATATTTATATTTAGATAGATTAGATAAAGTTCTACTAACTGTATTGTTAACATTATTTTCAGTTTCATTTTGAACTAACATTTTAGCTTTATATTCATCTACTCTATCATAGAATGTCGCTCCATCAACATCATAAGTTGTATATCTTAGACATAAGTAATAGTCAGGAACATCCTTACATATATCTAATTCTGAATACATATTAAACTTTGGTATTGTAAGTCTAAGTGTTCTTAACGTTTTACCAGTACAGTTACCTTCTATCGCATAAACTTTAAATTCATAATCGATATTTGAATTACTAGCCATCTGTCTTAAAGTAACTGCTCCATCAGGCCCCATCTCGCTTAATCCAACATCATGTGTTTCTGGAGTAATATTATTACCCTTCGTAGAAACTTTTACTCCCAACTTACTATTCAAGTTAAATATCTTAACGTCCAAATAATAAATTGTTTCCTCCGTTCCATCTACTTCTGGATTTGGAGTTGGCAGTTGTCTTACCGCCTCACCAGAAATATATGTTACCTTAACATTAGAAGCCATCTGTCTTAATTCAGTTAACTTCCTTGTATTACAAGTAACATCCTCCTCTTCTACTGCATTTACTTTACCTACAAATAGGAAAAGCACTACAATAATTAACATAATAAACTTATTTTTTCTCATCATAAAGCACCAACCTTATTTTCTAAATATAATTTTACCATTAACATTTGAAAATAACAACATTAAATTGAAGTATTTTTTTTATTGTGATATATTATTTATGGTGATTTTATGAAGAAGAAAGCTATTACATTTCTAGTAATAATAGTAATTGCTGCTGCTTTAATTGGTGTTATTTATTCAAGTAGTGTTTTAAAAGGAAAAGAAATTGATGAAGATAAACATTTAGTTTTAATAAATTATAGTGAATTAGAAACTAAAATTAATAATAAAGAATCTTTTATTCTTCTTATATCTCAAAGTGATTGCGCTCACTGTCTAGCTTTTAAACCTGGTTTTAAAGAAGTTTTAGCTAAATATGATATAACAGCCTACGAAATTCAAACTGATCAAATAAGTAACGAAGAAAATAACAAATTAAAGTTAATTGCTAACATAAGTGGTACACCTACAACAGTCTTTATTGTCGATGGTGAAGAAGCTAATACTGCTAATCGTTTAGTTGGTGAAGCAACAAAAACTAAAATTGAATCAAGATTAAAAGCAATGGGTTATATAAAATAAAAGGTGATACTATGGAAAAAATACAGATTAATTATAAAGAACTATTTAAAGGCATATTAATAATATGTCTGTATTTTTTATTACAATATATTTTAAGCATTCCTGTCATTCTATTAATGAAATATAAAATAGTCGGTTATAATACTGCTAATCTTATATTATATATATTACTAACTCTAACCTTTTTCCTTATATATATAAAAACAATTATTAAAGACTTTAAAGATTTTAAAAAAAGATATAAAGAAATATTAAAAATAACCTTCCGTTACTGGTTCATTGGTTATTTAATAATGATGGTTTCATCTAATATTATTAATATATTACATTTAGAAGAAAATACTAATCAAGCAGCCAATATTGATTTACTTAGACAAGCTCCTTTAGTAGAAATATTATGTGCTTCCATATTTGCACCTATCTTAGAAGAATTAGTCTTCCGTCGTGGTTTAAAAAAATCAACTAATAATAAATATTTATATGCTATTGTAACTGGTCTTATCTTTGGTTTAATCCATGTTACTTCATCTATCGAAAGTATTAAAGATATAGCTATGTTACTATATATTATACCTTATGGTGCTTTAGGAACTTGCTTTGGTCTAGCTTATAGTGAAACTGATAATATTTTTGGAACTATAGCAATTCATTCAATGCATAATACTATAGCTATATTAATTTTAATTTTATTTGGAGGTATTATATGAGCGAAAATGATTCTAATACAACAACTAGAATGACTAGATATATTAGAGAAGATGAATTAGAAGATACAAAAGAAACTCCCCAAATAGAAAAAGAAGAAAAAGATGCACCTAAATCTTTATCTTCTTTCAAAAAAATTATCATCATCTTATTCCTAATTATATTAGCCATTATTATATATGCTAATACTTTAGGTAAAAGTATTATTGATATTAAAGAATACAAAGTAGAATCTTCCTATCTCCCTGAATCATTTCATGGTATGAAGATAGTTCAATTTTCTGATATTCACTATGGTACAACTATTAATAAAAAACAGCTAGATAAAATAGTTAATAAAATAAATGATTTAAAGCCAGATATAATAATCTTTACTGGTGATTTAATAGATAAAAGTATTAATATTAATGAAGATATTGAAAACGAAATAAAGGATAGTTTAAGTAATTTAAACTCTTCATCATATAAATATGCTATCTACGGTGATGAAGATACTAATTATAAAGCTTATGAAGAAACAATGACTAATTTAGGATTTACTATTTTAAAAGATAAATCAACATTACTTTATTATAAAAGTTCTACCCCTATTATGATAAGTGGTTTAGATGTTATGATAAATAATCCTAATTATACTATGTTAACTAATACTATCGAAGAATTAGATCCATCTACTTTATTTAAAATTACTTTAATTCATGAACCTGATGCTATTGATGAAATAAGTTTATATAATTCAAATCTAGTATTAGCAGGACATTCTATGGGAGGATTAATCAAATTACCATTTATAAAACCTCTTTTCTTACCAAAAGATAGTAAAAATTATTATAAAGATTATTATCATCTAAATAATACTGAGTTTTATATATCTAATGGTCTAGGTACATCTGGAATAAATGCTCGTTTAAATAATCATCCATCTATTAATTTTTATCGTTTATATAAAAATAAAGAAGTACTAACAAACTAGTACTTCTTTTTATACACATTCTACATAAGTATCTGTTAAGCATCTTATACAACAAACACAACTTAAATTCATTGTAAATACTGAGTTAGTTGTTACAAATGGATATAAACTTGTTGGATCAGGATTATCTTGTAATACTCTAAATGTACAGCAATTTCCTTCTATTTTTTCTACTCTAAATACTGTTGAACAAGTAGCAGAAGTAACAGAACCATCACAAGATGCTGTTGAATCTTTAGAAACAGGCATACTCCATGGTGTTCCATTACCACAACAAGTATATAACATTACTGGTCTAGTATTACATACTAAGCAAGATGGTCCTCCTCCTAACATTGGTCTATCACATGAATCTAAACAACTATCAACACAAGCATTTTGTTGTAAGACAAGAATAACACTTAATATTTCAGCTACACAGTTACCATCATTATTACCATTATTACACATATATCTCACCCTTTCATACATATATCTCACTATTAATTTATGTTTCTTTTAAAAAATAGTGCTATTTTGTAAAGACTTTTATTTTTTTAAAAGATATAGTATAATTAAATAACAGGTGATAAAAATGGAATGGATTCAATATGTTGTAATATTACTAGTACTAATTATTATATCTTTAATAGTGCTAAAATTAAATCATAAAGATTTTTCATCAGAAGTAAATAAATTAATTAAATACTTAGGTGGTAAAGATAACATCATAAATGCCGAATGTAATATGTCTCGTTTTAAGGTTATTTTAAAAGATGTATCTATCGTCGATAAAGCTGGCATTCAAAAACTAGGTGCTAAAGGTATTGTTGAAATAGAAAATCAATTAAAAATAATCTTTGGTAAAGATGCTAAACAATTAAAAGAATGTATTAAAGACATTATTAAATAAATGGGTTTATCCCATTTTTTATTTACAAAAAAATAAGTACTAAGTACTTATTAATTCTTTATATTTTATGACTTTCTAAAACAGCATCTTCATAATCTTTATTAAACTTACGCCATTTTAAATTATGAATAAATAATTGAATATATTTTTTATTATCCGTTAAATAATTAAATTCTTCATCTTCTTCATTATCAGGTACATATGGAACACTATGAAACTTCATTTCTTTTAGTTTATCAGCTAACTTAGTTAAAAAAGTTAATTCTTGTTCACTATAATATTGTCTTTGAAAAACATGAATCTTAAATTTATCATTATTCGTAAACAACATATGTATTAAACTATCAAAAGAATGAGCATGTAAATGATTACGATTATTTTCTGATCTAGAGCCACCATATTGATAGTATAAATTATTATCATATACTGCATCTAATGCATGATAAATAGATTCATAGTAATCTCCCCCACATACAAAATAATCGTTATTATATTCTTTAGAATGAATCTTTTTAGGTACTACTACTTTAGCATACTTATTATATATTTCCTTAGCATAATTAAAAGCTCTTCTATTAGGATAATCTTTTAATCTAAATACTCTTTCTTTATCATAAGCTATCATTAATTTATTATTTATAATAGCTTTTTGTAAATCATGAATATAATCCCATTCTTCATTACTATATTCATCACGATACTTTTTAGCTATCTTAAAAGTATCTGTATTTTTAATTAAAGCTTCTAAGACATCACTAAGATTATGTACTTCTATTTCTTTTTCCTTTACTTCAAAATGATAAGTTAAATAAAAGCCAACAAAGTCATTAAATAACTTATTTAAATCCCTATATTCTTTATCATTTAAAATATAACAAGTATAATTTCCTTTTTCATTATAATATAAATAAGGTACTGTAATATTTTTAAATTTTCTTTTCACTATTCATCATCTTCTTTAAATAATTTTATCATTTTTATTAATTTTATCATAGAGTATTTTATTAATTTATCTCATTAGCTAAAAATAATTTGGCAGCTTCAAATCTTTTATCTACTAATTTTTTACCTTGCTCACTTAATTTATTATAACTTCTAGTTAATTTATCTAAGACAAATTTAGCTCCTTCATCAATACTTAATTTCTTTTCCACATATACCATTTCTAAAAGAGATGGAATACTATAAAAATGAGCCATTGCATCACAATCAGCAATACATATTTCTTCCGGTGTTGTTTTCTTAACTAAACGACTACCACGATGATTTAAAATACATTTTTTTATCAGTTCTATTGTATCTTTTTCTAAACCATATTCATTCAATAATTCTTCCGCTATTTGTGCTCCTATTATATGATGTTCTTCTGTATAATCTTTATTTGTTACGGAAGCTACATCATGCAATAAAGCTGCAAGAGCAACTATTTCTTTAGAAGCATTATATTTTTTATAGTTCTTAATTGCTAGTTTATAAACAAGTTCTATGTGATGATCCCACGCTCCCATACCATAAAAATTTGTCTTTGCTTCACATCTACCTTTAACCTCTTCATAAACTTTATTAATAATCTCTTGCATACTAATCCTCCAATTCATATTTTATTATAACAAAAAGTCTTAGATAAAGAAGAAATATTTATTTTAAAATTATATTTTTATGTTATTATATAGAAACAGGGAGAAATTTATATGAAAATATTTAATAAAGAAGACGATAAAGAAGTTGTATATGTTGCGTTAAATGATTTAGGAATGCTTACTAGAAGTGATCTACCTATACCAGCCTGTATTTTTACTCAAGTTTTTTCTAAACCATTAATTATAAATGATCAAAACAGATGGGAATTTATTCGTTTTACAGATCCAATTGCAATTGCTTTTTTTAAAAATGCCGATTGGATTGTTGATTATAAATTTTATCGTCATATGACTGAAGAAGAACTTATTTCTCATGGTCAAGCTATTTCTGATGAAATGAATAGTATCGCTTCTAAGTTTAATGCTTATCCAGAAAGCGAAAGAAAAAATCACTATGATTTAAAAGAAAAACACGATTTACTAGATTATAAGTTTCATTCTTTACCACCTATTCTATGGCTTAAACAAGGGTATATGACTATGCCTATTCCTGAAGTACCCGATAGTGATGGTTTCAAATTAAAAAGTGATACTAATAATAGTTTCCCTTATACTATTGCTCAAGGTCTTAATCCTTTACAAATGCTTTTATATCGTAATGACGGTGAAATATTAAGTAAATCAGAAATACTTCCTTTAGGTTTATTACAATCTGCTGATAGTTTACTAATTACTAATAATCTTGAAAAGAATGAATTCTTTGGTGACTTTGAAAAAACTACTAAATTAAGTGATGATCAAAAATATTTTATTACAACCTTTAGAATTATTACTCCTGAAGAAAAAGAAGCCAAAGAAAAAACTTCTAAACAAAAGGAACAACCATTAACATTAAGTAAAAAAATTAAACAAGCACTTTCTAAATTATTAAAAAGATAAATCAATCGATTTATCTTTTTAATTTCATTTGTTTCATATATTCATTTTTATACCATAAAGCAAATTCTAAAGTTGCTGATGTTGCTTTATAACATGGTTTATCTCTTTCTTCATCAGTCATCTCTGCTAAAGTTTTATTACTACCTTGTGGTACAAAAACATACCATAAATTCGATTTAGCTATCTGCATATGTTCTCCCCTTTTTTCTTTTGTAATTATTCCATTAGTACGACCAAAAAAAGTATAATACTCATTTCCATCATAAAAAGTTAAACAGTCTAAAAAGCAAGCTTCTCTATCATCAACATCTTTTAAAGTTATTAATAAATTATCTATATTAGTACTTATTCCGCTTCTTTTAACAAAAGCTCCTGGATATCCTGGATTACCAGGATAATTTTTAATATAAAAACCACTATCTGCTACAAAACAAGGTCTTCCTACCATCCCATAAGCTTCTTTAACTTTTTCTCTTGATATAAATTCAATATCATTTATAAGAGGTTCTTCTAAATCAGCCATCATAAAATCAATAGGTAAATCTAAACTATTAAACTTTCTTTTAACAGATTCATACTTTCCTTTATTACTAGTTACATATACAATATTTTCCATTTTACTTTCTCCTTAAAAATACTTCCTATAACTTAATAATAAGTTCTATATAGGAAGTATTTTGTCTACTTAATATTTTTCTTTTAATAATTCACAATTAATAATTCTATTAAGTTCAAAATGTCTAATATCATTACGTAATAAACAAAAAGCTGCACAATACCAACCATCTTGAAATAAAAACATTTCAGCAGGACATATTATTCTTTCATGTTCTCCCTTAGTAAATGAATAATATTTTATTTTAACTTTTCTTCTTTCTTTAATGGCTCTTGTTAAAATATTATATTTATTTTGTAATTCATTATTTAAACTTAATTCATTCTTTTCTTGTTTATTTTCTATATAAAGACCTTTTATTTTATCTTGTAATAAAATTAATTCTTCTTTCTTATTTAAATCATTTTCCTCTTTTATATATTTATCTAATATTTCATAATCACTTATTTTAAACTTACGTAAAGGCATTCTAATCGTCTTATTTAATACATAACCGCCATAAGGTCCCATAATAGTATCTATGAATATTCCTGCTTTATCTAACTCTTCTTTATATATTCTAACCATTCTTTCAGTTACTTCTAATTTAGAAGCTAATTCTTTAATACTATATTTACGACCTGAACTAAGTAAATTAAGCATTGTTATTACATTAGATATCTTAGACATATTATAATCACCTTTAATGTATTATAACAATTATTTTTCAAATGTTAAGTTTTTTATAATCCTTTGGACCTTTTCTAAGCCATCCATTTTAATTTCATATTCTATTTTTTTATTCATATCTTTTAATTTAAATACTTTATTATTTATTTCATCTTCTCCTAAAATTATGACATATGGAATTTCTTCTTTATTACAATAATCTAAACTTTTCTTAATCTTTTTATCTTCCATTTCTATATCAATATTTATATTATAATCTCTTAACTTACTTGCTAATTCTAAACTTTCATACTTTGTATTTAAAGGTATAATATAAATATCTATATTACTATTTTTATTTAAAGATTCATCTTCTTTTAATAATTCATAAATTGATGTTAAACCAAAACTAATCCCTACAGCTGGATAAACAGTTCCATCATCTATAAATTCTGTAATCATTTTATCATAACGACCACCTCCACCAATAGCACCCTTTAATTTACCATTTTTTTCATACACCTCAAACACATTTCCAGTATAATAATCTTGTCCTCTAGCTAAAGATGAAGTAAATACACAATATTCATCTAATTTTAAATATTTAATATATTTATTTAAATTATTTAATTCTTCTAAACCTTTTATAATATATTCATTACTTGTTTCTTTAAATTTATTATTTAATTCTTCTAAAGATAAAGTAAAGTAGTTTAATAATGATTTAATTTGTTTTTTATTTAAATCCAAAGTCATTAATTCATTAGTTAGTTCTTCTTTAGTATATTTATCTAATTTATCTAAAATAGTTATCGTACTAGGTATTAATTCTTCTTTAACATTTACTTCTTTTATTAAACCCTTCATTAAATTACGACTATTGAATTTAATAATTATTTCAATATTTAATTTAGTAAAAGCTTTTACATAAAGCGATAATAATTCTACTTCTATCATTTGGTCTTCTAAACCTACTACATCAACATCACATTGGGTAAATTCTCTATCTCTTCCTACTTTAACTGGTCCATCTCTAAATACTTTATTTATTTCATATCTTTTAAATGGTAATTTAATTTCATTCTTATTTAAAGCAATAAACTTCGCAAATGGTACTGTTAAATCATAACGTAAACCTAACTTTCTATTACCTTGATCTGTTAATTTATATATTTCATTTAAAATATCATTATTTTCATCATATTTACCAGCTAACATATCAAAATAGCATAATATTGGTGTTTCTATTGGTTTATAACCATAATTTTCAAAAGTTTCTTTTAATACTCCATTAATATAATTTCTAATTTTTTGTTGTTTAGGTAAAAAATCATAACCACCTTTTACATTTTGTATTATCATATAAATCCCTCTTTCTATAATTTTTAATGCTTATTACTAAAAAAGAACTATACATCCTTGTATAGTTCTTAAATATTAAAATTATACAAGTAACAAGCATCACAAATAACACTTGTTACCATAACGATTGTTATTTAAACAAGTGTCGATTATTATGATGATGTACATGTAAATTACATATTTTTAACATAGTAATCTTCCTTTCATATTGTTATCTTAATACGAATTTACTATTTTGTCAAAATAAAAAGGAAAATTAAATATTTTTCCTTTTTGAAAACAATTTATATATTATTGTATCTACAATACCTAATATTAAGAAAATAATATAAATATTCTTAAATTTAAGCATTACATCATTAAATATATTCTTAATTAAACTAGACATATTACTATCCCATATATTTATATATTCGACACTTATATGTTCATTAATATAAAGAATTATAAATAAGAATAATAAACCTATAACTAAGAAAGGTATTGATAAAGCATTTTGTTTAAAGATAAATTTTATAATAACAATTAATATTGCTCCTAAAACAAATAAACCTATTATACCTATGGCAACTAATTTTTGTGTTTTACCAATAATCTTATCAACAGTTTTAACTATATTAGAAATACTAATTTCATTTTCATAAATATCTGTCATTTGTTTAATAAATCTATCTATAGCAGCTTGATCTTCTGCTTTTAAGTTATTACTTAAAAGATAATCATTTATATTGCTTGATAATTTATCTTTAACTACACTACTATCAATAGTTACTTCCTTATCTTTATCATATATAGCATCAATCATTTCATTAATACTATTTTTTATTTCTTCTTCAGTATAAATATCTTTTAAAATATCATCAGGGAATCCAGATTGAACTATATATTTAGACATTTCATCTTGAATAGATAAACTTACATTATGATAGTAATTATTTTCTTCAAATTTTTGTTTTACATAATTAGAATCATACATTGTTATTTTAACAACTACTAAAGCTATAAAACCAAATAAGACAACTGATAAAAGGAGTTCTAAAAGATAATAAAATATTATTTTAATTTTCTTTTTCATTTGACTCACCTTTATATGTTGCACTTTCTAATTTAGCATAAACAACAAACCTTTTATCTTTATGTCCCAATCCACTTACAGGATAACATGTATATAGCATTAAGATTTCCTCTTCTTTTTGAATAGGTAATTTATCATCATCATATTCTCCTATAATATCGGTTTTATATACTTTATATGTAAATGTTCCATAATCAGCTTCAATAGTTATTAGTGCCCCAACTTTAAGTTTTGGTAATTTCCCAAAATGGAAACGATTATTATGTCCTGGAATAATAATAGTACCACCTTCACCAGGGAAATAACTACCTGCATAATGACCCACTGTGTCTTTTATAGTAGCAAGATCATCCCCATGTTTAACATCTAAGTTAATATTTATATCTGGAATAATTATTTTAGCCCATACTGTTCCATAAGATGGATAGTTAGCTAATTTTTTCTTTATTGTGTCGTATTTTACTTCAACTCTTTCGGCTTCTTTTTCAACGACACTAATCATATTAATTACTGAAGATAAAGTATCTATTTCATCTTTTGCAAATACACTGATAAATACAACAATAAATGTTGCAAAGAAAAAAGCAATTGCTAATTGCTTAACAATTGCTATTATAACTTTAATTAACTTTTTAAGCATTAGCTATTAAGCTTTAACAATTTTTCTAGTGATTACTAAGAAACCAACTAAAGAAATTGTACCAGCAACTACCATAATAGCTGCAGATGAACCAGTGTATTGGATTTTGTTTTTAGATACTTTAGTAAATACTTTACCAGCTTTATCATAAACTGTTAAAACACCATCTTTGCTTAATGAAACTTTTACAGAAGTTTTGTTAGAAACTTCTTCAACATAACCGATTAAAGTTTTAACTTGAGCACCAGTTAATTCGTCCCATTTTGTAGCACCAGAATCTTCAACTAAAGCAACCGCTTTGTCGATTTGAGCTGCGATAAAATCGCAATCATCTGAAGATACTTCATTTTCTTCAAAATATCTCTTAACTTGTACAACTACACCTTCATCTAATTTTTCAGTTCTACCATTAATTGTATAAGATTGAGTTAATTTGTCTAATAATTCATCTTCAGTCATAGCACTAACATTAGTAGTTACAGCTAAACCTACAACTAATAGTAATGATAAAAATAATTTTTTCATTTCCATTCTCCTCCTCAAAATTTCTATAATTATTATAGTAGTTTTAAAATCCATAGTCAATAGATTTTACTGCATTTTTTACAATTTTTTTAATAAAAAATAAAAGCATACACCCAAATATGTACACTTTATTCCATAACTACGTCATTTTTGTAGTTATTTTTACAATACTTAATACTAAACTTCAAACATGATTTACAAATTCCTTGTTGTGCTAAACATTAAAATATTTTTTTGAATACACGTAAATCAATTATCTAATGTTTAATAATACTTAAGTACTTAAATTGTTTGATGAATTTGTTGAACGTTTCTCGCTTGATAACCTTTTTCTGTTTCAACTAAATCAAAATAAACACTATCTCCTTGATTTAACGTTTTATATCCATCTTGCAGAATAGCCGAATAATGAACAAATATGTCTTCATTCTCCTTATATTCTATAAAACCATATCCCTTTTCATTATTAAACCATTTTACTTTACTTTCCATTTTTATTCCTCCTTTAGCTTAGCACAAAAGTATTATGCCATATTAGAATGTCGGAATTTGTCGAATTTTTAAATTTTTTCAAAAAATTTAAAATTTTTTTACTTACATTAAACTACTATTAAAGTTATATAACCTTTTACATAACGGTTCTCTTCTTCTACCATTATGTATTTCTATACTTTCTAAATCATCTTTAATATTAGGTGTTTTAATTCCTAATCTATTTAATTTTTCAATATCATATTCTTTAAATGCTGGACAAGGTAAAACAGTACCATCATACTTAATAACCATTTTATCTAACCCTGCTGTACATAAATGTTTATCATCTTTAATCAAAGGAATACCTACTCTTATATTTCCATTAAAAAGATCTTTACATCTTTTAAATATCTCTACAAACTCAGCCATTTCCCCAATACTTAATCTTATCTTATCTTCATTTAGTTTTCCTCTACCTTGTGGGACAAAGTTTAAGATACTTAAATTATTAACTTCTGCAATATTAAGTAATTCTATTAAATCAGGCAATTCTTTATAATTGCTTTTCATAGGTATAAAATGCACATCTGTTTCTAAACCTTCTAAAGAAGCTCTAATAATTGATTGAGCAATTATTGTAAAATGATTTCTACCCATTAATAATTTAATTGTTTCTTCACTAGCTCCTTGTAAATCAAAAACTATCTTATCTAATCCAATTTCTTTTAATCTTTTCATATCTTCTCTTTTAATAGGTTCAAATTGTTTTTGATAGGAGTCAAAAATATTCTTATACTTAGTTAATATTTGTTTACGTTTTTCTTCGCTTACTTTACATTCTTTCCAATATAAATCTACTTGTTTTAAATATTCATCAATATCTTCTTGTTTCATTTCATTATATTTAATTCCACTTGTAAATAATACAACCCTTATCCCCAAACTTTTACAATATTCAATCATTTCAAATACTTGTGGATGTAATAAAGGTTCTCCTCCTGATAAAGATATTTCTTCTATCTTTCCTTTACTCATTAAATAATCTATTGTTTTCTTAAATAAATCAAAACTTATTATTTGCTTACAATCTATATTTGATAAAGAAGAACAAAAAAGGCAATCATTAGGGCACGTTTGAATTATTTCAAAACATAAATCTTTAATCATAAAATCTCCCTAAAACTTTAAAGTTTTCTCTTCTTCTAAATCTGTTTTATTAATTATACTATCTAATTTATCTTTAAATTCTGGATATAATTCTATTAAACTAGTATAAGCTGATTGTAAAAACATTTCTTTATCAGGTCTTTCTCTTTGATATTTACTAAATACTTCAAATATTTCAAGCAAATCTTCTTTTTTAAATGGTTCAAATCCTTCTACATCAGCCATCTTTTCATTAATTAAATCCATCATATTAGGATGTAAAAGTACTAATCTAGCTAATGCTTCTTTCGTAACAGGTCTTTTTTCTCTTTTAGCTCTTTTTAATTCTCCATTTAGTAAATCAATATCATTACTAGGTAAATCAGGATGTTTCTTAGGATAACGATATATTTCTATTTTACCTTCTTTTACTAATTCATCTACTTTAGTAAATAAATTAGGTATTACTTCTTTACTTAATGTAGGTACAGGAACCTCTGATACTACTTCAGCAAACCCCGTATGAATATCTTTAAATGTTTCATCATTAACCATATATAAAAATGATTTTGTATTAAACATAGCATCAAAAGCTTTTGGAACTCTTTCTACTAGTTGCCAAGGTCCATCTTGATTATTTCTAAAAAATGAAAATGTTAAATCATCTCCTGCTTTAGCTGAAAAAACTACTGCTATTTCTTTATATGGTGTTGCATAAACATACTTCCCATGTGTTGATTCACGTGGTTCTAATACTTCTATATTATCATTAGTACTTCCATGATATAATCTTCCCATTTATCTCACTACCTATTCTATTACTTATATTTTAACATACTAATAGAGACATTGAGCCAAACAAAAACTCAAATATTTAATTTGAGTTTAATTATTTAATTTTCTTTATTAATTTATAAAAAGGTTCTTCTTCATGAGGTTTAACCATTTCCATATCATTAATATCATTTAATACTTTAAACGAATTAGTTGGTAAAGTTTCTGTACCACCTCTAGTATAAACACCATTGCCTAAATCTCTAAAACCAAATAATTCAATATGACGATCTAACCACCAACGATGTACTAATAATTTACGATATATCTTTCTTAAATCATCTTGAGTTAATTGTTCTCCATATTTTAAATATTCTAATAATTCATTTAAATTAGCATATTCTTCTATTACAAATTCTTTAGATATTTCAATTTGTGGTTTAATACCTTCTACATAATAATCTAAAGGTGTTGTATACATTAAATCACTAGCAACTCCCGCTTTAGATATATTAAATAGCATTCCTCTACATACCATTCTCCCTGAATCTTTAAAATCTAATACTTTCGGGTTTACTCCATCATCATCTAAGTTATCTTCACTATTAGAATTATCTTTGTTATTAACCACATTTAATGGTTTTACTAAAATTCCAGCCCATACATCTTTTCTTGCTGTTACATATTTTTTCATTTTATATATTTCTCCTTGGTTATGAATATTATAATTATTCTTTTATAAAAGTCAAATAATCATTTTTAATTATATATTCTAGGCACTCTTTTACTTATTGTACACAATACTTCATAAGGTATTGTATCTAAATAATTAGCTACCTCCCTAATATGTTCTACATCTTTTAAAATAACAACATCATCATTTACATTTACTTTTTCATCTACTTTAACAAATAACATATCCATACAAATATTACCTACTATTAAATATTTATTATCATTTATATAAACATATCGACCTGTATTTTTTCTTATTACTCCATCAGCATAACCTATGCAAACAACAGCGATTTTTTCATCACCTTTTGCAATGTATCTGCCTCCATAACCTAATTTATCTCCTTTATGTAATTCATTAATTTGAATTACTTTACTATGTAAACTAAATGTATCTTCTAAACATAAATCTTTATTATCAGTAAATCCATACATAATAATACCTAAACGACATCCATTTACAAAAGAAATCTTATTATAATTAGTTAATGTTTCACTAGCTGCTATATGAAATATTTTAACTTCATCTTTATTTATATCTTTTATTAATTCTTCATATTTAATAAATTGTTCATTTGTATCCTTAACATCACTAGCATTATAAATATGTGTATAAATACCTTCTACTTCTATCTTATTATTTTTAAGTAATAAGTATGTATTATTAACTTCATCTTTATTATTAATTCCTAATCTATTCATTCCACTATTTATCTTAATGTGAACTTTTAAATTATTAATTTTCTTATTCACTAACTCTTTAGCATACTCATAAGAATTAATAGTTATTGTAATATTATTTTCTACACATACATTTAAATCTTCTAAAGAAATAACTCCTAAACATAAAATAGGTATATCTTTATTTTCTTTTCTTATTTCTAAAGCTTCTTCTAACATCGCTACTGCTAAGTAATTACAACCACCATCTATAATAGAATTAACTACTGCTAAATCACAATGTCCATAACAATCAGCTTTAACTACGCCAAAATAATATTCATAATTATTATAAAAATTAATTATTTTCTTAACATTATTTTTAATATTATTTAAATATATTTTTGCATATGTATCTCTATACATTTCCATCTTGTCATCTCCAGTTATTCACTTACAACTATTTGAAATTCATCTTCATAAATAACATTCTTTACTTTATTATATTCTTTTATTATTATTTTATCTTTATCTAAATACTTAATTATTATTGGTAAAACATCTTCTTTAAATTTTAAATATCCTTTTTCTTTAAAATAAGACTTATTATTAATCGCATATGAAGGAGGTTTTGGTAACCAATTAAAATTATTAGTTCTAAGTAAATCTTTCCAAGTATCTAAATCTATTTTGTTTTTTAAAGCATTATAAATTCCTTCATTATTATAAGTAATACGATATAACTTTTCCATTTTCTTCATCCTTTAATATCCATAATCATAAACAAATTCTATTCCACTTGCTTGCATATTATAATATTTTTTTAATATTAAACCTATTTCTTTAATATTATCATCTGGATATTCATTCATTAATATTTCACTATTATTTTTTATTTCTACTGGTTCTAAATCATTACCTACTATTTTAAAAACAAAATTATTATAAGCATCTAACAAATATTCATCATGATCTTTTAATGTAACAACGACGTGGTTAGCTGTAAGTAATGTTGCTCTATGCCATATATCAGTTTCATCAGTTTTAACATATAACAAACTTACATCAAAACCTAACATTTTCATTATATCATTTATAAGTAAATTAATATGACGACAACAACCTACTCCATACATAACTTGTGCTCCATCATCCATATTAGGTAAATCTAAGTAATCAAATGTTGCTAAGTATTTCATTTTTCCATTATAACTAAATCTACCACTTTTAAGTAAATTAACTATAATAACATAACAATCTAAACTACTATTTATTCCTTTATTTTTTAAATTTTCTTTTAAAGATAATAAAAATTTATAGTAGTTTTTTTGAATTGTTAATCGATCTTTTTCAGTTAAAGAAAGCATCCAATCCCCCCAAGTTAATTATTTATTACCTACTATAACTTTTCCTTCTAAATTACAAATATAACAATTAGGTAATCTATTTTTTATATATTCTAATGCTTTTTGATCATTTTCTAATTTACGACCTACTAAAACTCCTTCAATTAATTTACTAGGTAAACCAAACATAATAGCTGTTTCCCTATCTGTTGTAGTTGCATTACGATTAAGTCTTTCTACTAAGAATTTATCATAATAACGATAATCTATAAAATCTTTAATCATTATTTTATCATAATTAGGATTCCAAACATCAGCAGAACTTATTTCTTTAGCATAAGGACTATCCATATTTAATATAAAAGCAATTTGTCTTTTATCAGCAACTAAACTAGGCATAAATCTTAATTCTTTTGTTTGATCTCCCCAGTACATCCAAACATCTTCACGATTATTTAATTCTTCTGTATACTTATCAAATTGATGATAAGGTATTAAATCACTTACTTCTATTGAACCAGGTCCTCTTCCAATAGTATATGTAATAGTAAAACCACTATATTTAATAATATAATCTTTTAATAAAGTATCTTCTTTTAGTTGCCACATTCCAATACTTCCTCTTATTTTATTAGGAGTATTCATATCAGTAAAATCATTCCCAATAAAACCATTTTCGACTGTCCAATCAAAATGTTCTTTATCAGATGGAATTCCATGCATATAAGTCCCTTTTTTTAAAAAGACATCTTCACCTACATCATACTTTGTTAATTTAATATCTTTAGAATCACTAAAAAATAATTCTATTTGTTTAAGTAAAATATTTAAAGCTTCACCTTTATAGTTATCTTTAACAACTTTAATATATTTATCTTTCATAATCTTTCTTCCTATCTAATTAAACTTTTTTTCTATTTCTTTAACTTTATCTAAATTAATAATTTTTTCATCAAATTCAGTTTCTATTTTAACATTTTTCTTATTAATAAAATCAAAATCTGTACTTACTTTTTCTATTCCTTTTATTCCAAACAATTCTTCTATATTACCTTTTAAACAATATTCACAACATAAATCTTTAATAATCATATTATACTTAGTTAATTTATTTGTAGAATATTTATTAAATCCCATTAAAGAAGGCATTTGAATTAAACCTAAAAATAGCATTACTTCTTTTTCTATCACTAAACTACCTATTTCATTTTCCATATAATTAATCTCAATAATAGAATCTTTATCTTTTAACTTAACATCTTTAATTCCTTTTATAGTTAATAAATGATTAATAATAGTATTAGGTATTATATCATCTATCTTTAATGCTAACTTTTTCATAGTAAATTCCTCCTCAATAAAAATAGTACCAACCTTATAAGTCAGTACTAATCTAAGATATTGGAATAGTACCTAACTTATCAAAATTAGGTATCTCTCTTTTAATGCAATTTCCCTTACAAATACATAATAACATAAAAACGCACTTTTACCAAGCACGTCTTCTATCTTTACTCGTATTTTTCCGAGTTCCCTATCAATCTGGTGCCTGTGGTGGGACTCGAACCCACACGATATTGCTACCACTGGATTTTGAGTCCAGCGCGTCTACCAATTCCGCCACACAGGCATATTGTGTTCCTAAATAAGCACAGGGTTATTATAACATAAAATTATTACAATAGAACAATTAACTTATAAACTTAGTTGCTTTTAATTTATTAACTATATAATTTTCACTAGCTATACCATCTATTCTATTTTCGTGATCTTCTACTCCCTTATTAATAAAAATTGTTGTTGGAGTAAATAAAACATTAAAATTATCATCTATTACTTTTTTATCATTATCACTTAATAAATTATATTCAATTACATAAGCTTTTAAATTATACTTACCTAATGTTTCATTAAATACAGGTTTATAAGAAATACAACTACCGCAAGTAGATTGTGAAACTAATAAAATAAAATTTTCTTTCTTATTTAAATATTCTTGCAATTCCGTAACACTAATAGGAAACAATTTATCATATTCTTGTTCTACTTTATTAACATCTTCACTAACTTCTGGTACTTGAGCTGTTTCTTGTGAATTATTTTCATTTTCATTACTAGAACTAGTATTATTTTCTTTTACTTCACCAAATGAATTATTTTTTAAACCATCTTTTAAATTATCAAGTTCTTTTTTTGTTTTATTTAATTCAACTAAAGTATCATTATATTTATTATAATAAACGAAAGTTGAAACACCAAATAAAATACTTAATAAAGCAAAGATTGCTAATGCTACCTTTCTAACTATCTTTTTCATCTTAAGACCTCTATTCTACAATTTCTATACCAAGCATTTTTGATAATTCCATTGCTTGAAACATATTAACTTTAATACCTTCTAAATTCTTAGTACTTATTTTAATTTTACTTATATCTGAAGTACTAAAATCTATACCATGTAAATCACAATTAATAAATTCACTTTTAACGAGTTTAACTTTATCAAATAATAAATTCTTTATTTGAATATTGTAAAAAGTCCCTTCCGTTAAATCACTATTTTTAAAAAATAAATCCTTAGATTTTAAATCTACTAAATTAATATAATTACATAATGAATTATCTATTAAAACATCTGTAATATGGGAATTATTTATATTAACACCTACTAATTTACAATTAGTAAATTTTATTTTTCTAAAATTACAATCTATAAACTTAGTATTAGCTAAATCACAATTTACAAAATTAATGTTTTCAAAAAAGACATTTTCATACTGACTACTACTTAAATTAACACTTTCAAATTCACATAATTTAATCGTTTTATTATAAATATTTAAATTACTTAAATTTTCATCTTTAAAATTAATACTTATTGTATCTTCTAAATCATTACTTAATATATCTTTATTCATCTACTTGAGGTTCCTTATATATAGAAGTAAATAAATCTTTTTCTGTATCTTCTTCTTTAGGTTCTGCCATAATTGTTGGTAAATCACTTATTGAAGATAAACCAAAATAATCTAAAAATTCACTAGTAGTTGCATATAAATTAGGTCTTCCTGGTAAAGTACTTTTACCTGCTTCTTTAATTAAACCTTTAGCAACTAATTTTCTTATCATATGTATATTATTTACTCCACGTAGTTCATCTATCTCTACTCTTGTAATTGGTTGATTATAAGCAATTATTGCTAAAGTTTCTAAAGCTGCTTGTGATAAAGTATTACTCTCTGGATTTTCAATTAGTTTCTTATAATATTCTTTATGTTCTTTTTTCGTTGTTAATTTAAAGGCATCACCTAAATAACTTATTCTAATACCTCGATTATCTTCATCATAACTTTTCTTAAGTTCCATTAACAACTCTTTAGCTTTATCCGTATCTATATCTAAAATATCACATATTTGATTTAAAGTTACTCCTTCATCCCCTACAACAAATAATATACCTTCTAAAACACCTAACAAATTCATTTACTACTCACTCTTTCTATCATAATTGGACTAAAAGTAGCTTCCTGAGTTAATGTTATCTCATTATTTTTACTCATTTCTAAAATAGATAAAAAAGTAACAACAATATTTTCTTTCGTAATTTCATTAAAAAGTTCAATAAAATTAACTTTATTCCTTTTAGCTAATATTGTTCTAATATCTTTTATTTTATCATCTACACTTAATTCCTTTTTCGTAATTTTGGTATTAAGTGGTTTAGCTAATTTTTGTCTTTCAATAAATAATTTATATGCATTAAATAAATCACCTATATCCAATTCCCCTTTAGCTATTCCATTACTTTCTATATATTCACTTAATGATTCAGGTAACTTAGTATAAACTTCTGATCTTTTTTCTTCTAAATCACGAAAACTATTTGTAATTTGTTTATACTTTTCATATTCAATTAATTTATTTTTTAAATCTTCTTCTGAATTAAATGAAAATTCATCATCTTCTTGTTGTTCATCTTTACGATTAATTAATAACTTACTTTTTAAATGAATTAATTCGGCTGCCATAACTAAATATTCACTAGCTATATCAATATTTTTTTCTTCTAAAGAATGAATAAAGTCCAAATATTGATTAATTATTTCATGAATATTAATTTCATATATATCCACTTTAGCTTCTTTTACTAAATGTAAAAGTAAATCTAATGGACCTTCAAAATCTGCTGTTGTAAAATTGTAAGCCATAATTAACCCCCTAGCCGCATGTATAACCTTGCGCTTCTAATTCAAATGATATTACATTTTTAGTTTCATTATATTTAAAGAAACGATAAGTTTCTAAATCAGATAAGTCTTTATCTTGAACATTTCTTAAATCAAAATCCGTAACCATTATAAAATCTGTATTTGTTTCAACAAAAGTTGAAGTTAAATTTTCAATCTTATTATATTTTTCAGATTCTGCTTTTTTACTATTTTTTAATTCTTCATAATTTTTAGTTTCATCTCTTGTAGCTTTATAAGTCTCTTTTATTTTAGCTAATTTATCATTAGCAAAATAATACTTCATTTCATCTTTTAAATAATTACAAGTTAATACCTGATATTCACCTTCAGTAGTAGATAAAGATACTTCTGGATAAAAACTAATTGGTATTTCTTCTATTTTAAACTTCTTAGCTTTTACATAAGCTGACTCAGTTAAAATTAAATTTACTTCTTGAGCTCCTAAAGCTGCAACTGGTTTATAAGAATGCATAAGAGCACGGTAAACAAGATTTTCTACATCATCATATAAAACGACATAATACTTTTTATCAAATAAATATGGTTGTTTAGTAGTATTAGAAAGAGTAAATGTTAAAATATATTCATCATTTTTCTTAGCTGTAACAAAATTATTAAATTCTAACCCATCTAAAACTACTCTTACAGAAGAAACATCTAATTCATAAAATTCATCTTCCGTAGTTGTTGTATCTCCACCCTTATTTTCATTATTATTAAAGTTAAATAATTTACTACTATTTTTACTAATAACTGGTAAAAGAACTATAAAAGAAATTAAGAATGTAAAGAATAAAAATACAACAATTGGATTTCCTTCTTTTTCTGGTTTAATTTCATATAATACTTTTTCTTCATTATTAAATTGATCTTTATTAAATTTAGGTGTTCCTTTATTTAAATTAACATTTTCATCAACTTTAACTTCTGGTGCCAAATCATCTTGTGGTTTAGGACTTTCTAAATCCACACTCTTAGTCATAGGAACTTCTTCCTTAACTTCTTCTGAAGCCACATTAAATATCTGACTAAAATCAGCTGAAGGATTTAAAGTTTGATTTTGAGCTTGAACTTTTGGTTTATCATCTTTTTCTTCCATACTAGTTGAGAAAATATTATTTAAATCACTATTAGTTTCTTCATAACCATCTTTAATAGATGGTAAAGATATTTCTTCTGTTAAATCATTCTTAACAGTTTTATCATTATCTTTATTATCCATAATAAATCCCTTCATTCTTCATTTTTTATTATATCAAATAAATACTAATAAAAAAAGAGATTAACTTTAAATTAATCTCTAATCGTTAATTTTTATTTGGAATTCCGCTTTATTCAGAAAAACTGCAATAAGTATGTTTATAATAGTATTTATGTT
>CANQOR010000001.1 GCA_947625535.1 uncultured Bacilli bacterium | reverse complement strand
AAGAACAAAGAAGAAGTTACTGAGTAATTTCTTTTTTTAATTCCTTTATTGACGAACAAATGTATTTGATATATAATTATAAATATTATTAAACAAATATCTTTTACTATGATAAACTAAATAAAGGTGGTACTTACATGGAAAACATAAAAGGTAAATTTAGACAAATGATATTTGAATCAGAAAATGGTTATAAAGTAGGTTTATTTCGTATTAAAGAAGCATCTCCTAATATGAGTGAATATATAAATAAAACCATAACATTTACTGGTTATTTTGCTGATTTAAATAATGAAGATTATTATACTTTAACCGGTAATTACATATATAATGAACGTTATGGTAATCAATTTCAAGTATCTTCATATCAAAGAGAAGAACCTAAAGGTAAAGATGCTGTAATTGATTTTTTATCTAGTTCCTTAGTTAAAGGTTGTGGTGAAAAAACAGCTATTACTATTGTTGATACTTTAGGTGAGGATGCCTTAACTATTATCAAAGAAGATTATACTAATCTAATGAAAGTACCTGGTATTTCTGAAGTAAAAGCTAAAAGAATTTATAATTCTATTGTTAAATATCAAAGTACTGATGAAATAATTGTTTCATTAAAAAAGCTAGGATTTACTATAAACGAAGCTTTATCTATCTTAAATAAATGGGGTGAAGCATCTTTAGAAATAGTTAATAATAATATTTATTCCTTAATAGATATAATTGATTTTAATAAACTAGATAAAGTATTTTTAAGTATGAAAGATGCTGAAAGCCATGAACGTGTTTTAGCTTGTATCATTGAATCATTTAAACGTTTAGGTTTTAAAAATGGTGATACCTATTCATATAAAGAAGAACTATTTAGTAATATCCAAAATGAATTTAAAATCTTTATTACCGAAGATGAATTAGATGAATGCTTAAATGAACTTAAAAAAAATAAAGATATTGTTATAAAAAATAATAAACTATTCTTAAAAGAATACTATGACTATGAAGTAGATATAGCTGAAAACTTAGAACTAATTACGAGACATAGTACACCTAAAGTAAGTCATTTTGATGATTTAATTAAAGGTATAGAATTAGAATATAATGTTAAATATAACGTTGATCAAAAAAAAGCTATTAAAAATGCATTAACAAATCGTATAAGTATTATTACAGGAGGACCTGGTACTGGTAAAACAACTATTATAAATGCTATAGTTAAACTTTATATTCGTCTTCATAACTTAAACTATAAAGATATTATAAATGAAATAGCTTTACTAGCACCTACTGGTCGTGCTTCTAAAAAAATGAGTGATTCTACAGGTTTAGGTGCTATGACAATCCATCGTTATCTAAAATGGAATAAAGAAAAAAATGAATTTCAAATAAATGAATATAATAAAAACTATCATAAACTTATTATCGTCGATGAAACTAGTATGATAGATACTTACTTATTTTCATCTTTACTTAAAGGAATAGGTCATAACATAACCTTAATCCTTGTTGGTGATGCTAACCAACTACCTTCAGTAGGACCAGGTTTAATATTAAATGACTTAATAGATAGTGACATGTTTGTTCATACTAAACTAGAACAAATCTATCGTCAAAGTGATAACTCTTATATTCCTATTTTAGCTAAAGAAATAGAAGAACATAACTTAAGACCTAATTTTGCTACCCAAACAGATGATTATAACTTCTTAAAAGCTAGTGGTCTATCTATTAAAGAAATGATACGTAAGATATGTGAAATGAGTAAAGAAAAAGGTTTAACTGAAGAAGATATTCAAGTTCTAGCTCCTATGTATAAAGGTGAAAATGGTATCGATAACTTAAACATCTTACTTCAAAATATCTTTAATCCTAAAAATCCTAATAAACGTGAAGCTAAAGTAGGAGATATTATCTACCGTGAACATGATAAAGTCTTACAATTAGTAAATGATCCAGATAATAACATATTTAATGGTGATATTGGATATATTAGTAGTATAAATACTATAATGAGTCCTAAGAAAAAAGAAATATTTACTATTGATTTTGATGGTAATGAAGTCTTATATGGTCGTGAAGACCTTATTAACATTAAACATGCTTATGCTATAACTATTCATAAAAGTCAAGGTTCTGAATTTGCTCATGTTATCATGCCAATATCTAAAGCTTATTATAAAATGTTGTATAATAAATTAATCTATACAGGAGTATCTCGTGCTAAAAAAAGTTTAATTATCATTGGTGAAGAAGAATCTTTTGTTATGGCAACTAATAATGATTATTCTACTAATCGTAAAACTGATTTAAAAGAACAATTAATGAATAAATTTCTAAGTAATGGACATACTACCTCATAGAGGTGAGTTAAATGAAAATGTCTAAAGACAAAATGAATATTATGTTATTAGTAGGAGCATCTGCTATGTCCTTAATGATTGGTTTAGTAGCAGGTTGTTTAAAAGAAAAAATAAGTAAGATGGAATCATGTTGTATTATTGATGAACTCTAGGACCTAGTAATTAGGTCCTTTTTCAAAGGTGATATATGAAACTAGATAAACTTAAAGAATTAGTTTTAATTTTAATATCTATAATCCTTATAATATTTATTATTAACTACTTAAAAATAATTAAATACTTAGGTTTAATACTAAGTATCTTAATTCCTGTCTTTATAGGTTTTATTTATGCTTGGTTATTTAATCCTTTAATAAAAAAACTAAGTAAAAAACACCAAAGAAACTTTATATGTATTAGTTTATTTCTATTTATAATCTTTATTATTATCTTATTCTTTTATATCTTAATTCCTATTTTATATAAAGAAATAAGTGAATTAATAAGTATTCTTCCTCCTATGTTTAATAAACTAAATAACAAAATAAATAATCTTGGTTTAAAAGATATCCTAGATAAATCTTATATCTTTCTTACTGATAATTTACCATTATTCTTAGTAAATAGTTTTAAATCATTATTTAAATACTTTGGTCTTACTATAATAGGTTTAATCTTAGGTTTATATATTAGTATGGATTATGAAAAAATAATAAATAATATCTATAATATAATTCCTTCTAAAATAAAATGTATCTTTGAAACTTTAACTAAAGAAGCTAGCGAAGAAGTAAGAAAATGTGTTAATGGTACTTTATTTGTTGCTTTCTGTGTCTTTCTAATGGATACTTTATTATTCTTTATCTTTCATTTAGATGCTTTCTTATTACTAGGTATATTATGTGGTTTAACTGATTTAATTCCTTACATTGGACCTTATATTGGTGGACTTGCTGCATCTATTGTCGGTTTTACAGAAAGTACAACTCTAGGTATTATAACTTTAATCTGTTGTATAATAGTTCAAAGTATTGAAAACTATATCTTACAACCTCTAGTAATGAGTAAAAGTATTAAAATAAGTCCTATTCTTATCATAATAGGTTTATTACTATTTGGTAACTTATTTGGTATTATTGGTATGATTCTATCTACCCCAATTATTGCTATGTTAAAAGTCTTAATAATTCATTTAAAAAAAGCTATAACTAAGTGCCAAGAATAAACTAATCCTTTACATTTTTAAAATATTTTTATATAATTGACTTGTTAGTTTATTTATTAGTCGTTGACGAAGACAAAGTAATTTAAGAAATTCATAGAGAACTAGTGGTTGGTGTAAACTAGTAATTAATTAAATGAAATAGCTACCTTTTAAGACTAATCGGGAAGACCGTTATCATAATTAAGTAAAATAAAGGATGGTACCGCATTATTTGCTCCTTGGCAAGTAATGTGTTTTTTTTAGGAGGAATGTTATGCGTATATTTCTAATAGCTGGTAAAGCTGGTAGTGGTAAAAACGAAGTTGCTAATTTAATAAAAAATAAAATGCCTAATTCGGTAATTACTGGTTTTAGTAAATACATTAAACTATTTGCTTTAGAACTATCTAATTGGGATGGTAAAGATTTTGATAAACCACGTGAATTCTTACAAAATATGGGAGATACTTTACGTAGTATAGATAAAGATTTTATGACTAATAGATTAAAAGAAGATTTAGACGTCTATGCTCGAGCGGGTAAGAAAAACATTATTATTAGTGATGTTAGATTAATCCATGAACTTGAATATTTTAAAAAATTAACTAACTATGAAGTAATAGCTATTAGAGTAAATGCTACTACTTCTAAAAGAAATTTAACTCAAAGTGAACAAAATCATCATACTGAATTAGAACTAGATAACTATCCAAATTTTGATTACATTATCAATAATTCATTTGATGAAAATTTAATAAAAGATGTAAATAATATAATAGAAGGAATGAAGTAAAATGAATTTAAAAGACTTATATATTAATTTTTTTATTGCTAAAGGACATAAACAAATACCTAGTGCTCCAGTAGTACCAGAAAATGATCCTTCAGTACTATTTAATACTGCTGGTATGCAACCATTAATTCCATATTTAATGGGTCAACCACATCCATATGGTACAAGACTTGTTGATTACCAAAAATGTATTAGAACTAATGACTTAGATGAAGTAGGAGATACAGTTCATCATACATTCTTTGAAATGTTAGGTAACTGGAGTTTAGGAGATTACTTTAAAGAAGAAAGTATTTCTTGGAGTTTTGAATTTTTAACTAAACATTTAAATATCCCAGTAGAAAAACTAGCTGTTACAGTTTTTGCTGGTAATGATTCAATCCCTTTTGATGAAGTAAGTTATAATAAATGGTTAAGTTTAGGTATTAATGAAAAAAGAATAGCTAAAACAGTTGAAGATAACTTCTGGATTGCTGGCGAAACAGGACCATGTGGTGGTGATACAGAAATATTCTATTTTAGAAGTGAAGATGAAATACCTGAAGTATTTGATCCTGAAGATAATAGATGGGTTGAAATATGGAATAATGTCTTTATGCAATATCATAAAGATGCTAACGGTGTAGTTACTGAACTACCTAAAAAGAATGTTGATACTGGTATGGGTGTTGAAAGAACAACAGCTATCTTAGAAGGTGTTAATGATAACTACTTATCTAGTATTTGGAAAGATGTTATTGACTTAATTAGTAAAATAGCTAATGTTCCATATGAAGGCCATGAAAAAAGTATGCGTATCATTGCAGATCATTTACGTACAGCTGTCTTTATTTCAGCAGATCCTGCTGGTATTAAACCATCTAATACAGATCAAGGTTATATCTTAAGAAGATTAATAAGAAGAGCTATTCGTCATGCTAAAACACTAGGTATTGATATAAATAGTGATTGGGATGAACAAATAGTTAAACTAATCTTAGATAAATATAAAACTTACTATAAAGAATTAGAAGATAACTACAATGTTGTTATTGATGTTTTAAAAAATGAAAAAGCAAAATTTGGTCGTACTTTAGAAAAAGGTTTAAAAGAATTTGAAAAAATAACTAAAGATAATAAAGATATTGATGGCGAAACAGCTTTCCATTTATTTGATACATATGGTTTCCCATTAGAATTAACTATTGAACTAGCTTTAGAACGTAATCTAAAAGTAGATGAAGAAGGGTACAAAATTAAATTTGCTGAACACCAAGAAAAATCACGTACAGCTTCAGCTGGTAAATTTAAAGGTGGTTTAGCTGGTAATGGTGAAATAGAAACTAAATATCATACAGCAACTCACTTACTTAATGCTGCATTAAAATTAGTAGTTGGTCCAGATGTTCATCAAAAAGGTTCAAATATTACCGCTGAAAGAATGAGATTTGACTTTAGTTGTGATCATAAACTAACTGATGAAGAAAAAACTCGTACTGAAGAAATCGTTAATAATTGGATTAAAGAAGGTTTAGATGTTACTGTTGCTGAAATGCCTAAAGAAGAAGCTATTAAATCTGGTGCAGAATGTATGTTCATTGAAAAATATCCTGATATCGTAACTGTTTACAGTATTGGTGATATATCTAAAGAATTATGTGGTGGACCACATGTTAAAAATACTAGTGAACTAGGCCATTTTAGAATAATCAAAGAAGAGGCATCATCAGCTGGTGTTAGAAGAATTAAAGGAGTATTAGAATAATACTTCTTTTTACTTTAAATTATGATATAATAAAAAAAGAATAGGTGTGATAAAATGCGAAATGCTACTCGTTATAAAAGTCTTGCTTTAGCAGCCATGTTATCATTAGGATTAATGACTGGTTGTAGTCCAGCTGATGTTAATGCTGAAAATACAGAAGATTATAAAAGTGCTGTCGTTAATTATCTAGAAACATACGAAGAAATGCCCGAAAGTAAATTATATCAACCATATGAACACGTTTTCTTTAAAAGATATCCTCTAGATAATTATAGTCCAGACCATATTACAGGTGGTTCCATAAAAATACCACCAGGATACGAAATAATTAAAATTGAAAATTTTAACCAACATATTGGTAATGGTTCTGAAACAGCTGGTGTTGATATCTGGTTTACCAATACTGTTCCTGTTTTAGTTGAACCAGTCTTCAATGAATACTTTGGTAAATTTGATTATAGTATGGAAGGTACTGTTGTTGATGAAGTTCCTGTTATTGAGGAAACATCTCCAAGCTTTACTCCTTAAAAATAACAAAAGCTCTATAAAGAGCTTTTTTATTGTCAAAATCACTTAAATATTTGCTCTAAAACCCCAAAATGTGATAAAATAAGCACGAATTTTGAGTTTTTAAACAAAAAATTCATTCAAAAAAAAGGAAATTACCAGGTAATCTATAATAATTATAAGTGAGGGGTGATTTTTTATGGCTTTTGTTAGTAACGAAGAAATCAACGATATTAGAGCTAAAGCTGATATTGTTTCTATTATTGGCAGCTATATCCCTCTAACTCAACGCGGTAAAAACTTTATTGGTGTTTGTCCTTTTCACGATGATCATTCACCAAGTATGAGTGTTTCAAGTGAAAAACAAATTTATAAATGTTTTGCATGTGGTGCAACTGGTAATGTTTTTACATTCGTTTCAGAATTTGAAAATGTTCCTTTTATTGAAGCAGTATCAATTGTTGCTAATAAATGTGGGGTAACATTATCTGAAAGCACCTATAAAAGTAATGTTTCTAATACCTTTAAAGAAGAACATGAAATTATGGCATTAACCCAAAAATTCTTTTTAAATAATCTTCGTACAGATGCTGGTAAAATAGCTTTAGAATACTTAAATAAACGTGGTATAAATGATGATATTATAAAAGAATTTGGTATTGGTTTAAGCTTAGACAGTAATGATGCTCTATATAATTTATTAACTAAAAAAGGTTACCAAAATAAAACTCTAAATGATTTAGGATTAATTAATACATCTAACAATCATATATATGATATGTTTACTCGTCGTATTACTTTCCCATTATGGGATAAAGATGGTAACATTGTTGGTTTTAGTGCTCGTATCTATCGTAATGAAAAAGATGTTTCTAAATACATGAATAGTCGTGAATCAAAACTATTTAAAAAAGGTGAAACTCTTTACAATTACCATAATGCGAAAGACACTGCTAAAAGAGAAAAACAAATTATTGTCGTTGAAGGATTTATGGATGCGATAAGATTATCATCTGTCGGTATTAAAAATGTTGTTGCTTTGCAAGGCACAGCCTTAACAAATGATCAAATAAATCTTTTAAAAAAATTACGTGTAAAAGTAATTCTTTGTTTAGATAATGATAATGCTGGTTTACTAGCGACAATTAGTGATGGTGAAGAATTAGTAAAAAATAACATAGAAACATCAGTTATTCGTATAAGTGGTGAAAAAGATCCTGATGAATACATTCTCGCTAATGGTAAAGAAGCCTTCATTCAAAATATGAAAGAACCACTAACATTCTTTGATTTTAAAATGAACTACTTAAAACAAGATAAAGATTTAAATAATGTTAGTGATTTAACTGCCTATATTAATGATGTCTTAAAAGATTTAGCTACTAATACTGATCCTATATTAAGAGAATTAACATTATCTAAATTAAGTAAAGATTATAATATTTCTCTTGATGTTTTAAAAAGTAAATTAAATGATTTAGAACCTGTTCAAGTTACTACTAAAAAAGAAGAACCCAAAAAAGAAAAAATTAAAAAAGATACATATACTATTGGTTCTGAAAAAATTCTTTACTTTATGATGAATGGGGAAGAATATATAAAGGAATATCAAAAAAAATTAGGTTTCTTTAGCGATAGTTTATATCGTGAAATTGCTAATGAAATTGTGTATTTTAATGAAAATAATAAAAAAATAACCGTAGCTGATTTCATTACATATGTTACTTCAAAAGAAGGAATAAAAGATAAAGTAATGGAAATTGTTAATGATTCAGTAAATGATGAAATAACAATTGCTGCTATGGATGAATATATACAAGCTGTTTCAAAAATAATGACTAAAAACGAAATTCAACGTTTAAAGAAATTAATGAAAGAAGAGCTTGATGTTGATAAAAAGATGAAGTTAGCAATGCAAATTGCTGAACTTAAAAAAGAGGATGTGTAGATATGGTTGAAATTAAAAGTTTTGAAGAAAGAAAAAAAGACTTAGTCGAATTAGGTAAGAAAAATGATAATATCTTAACTTTCGAAGAGTTAGCTGAAAGTTTAAAAGGATTAGATATTGATAATGATTCCCTAGATGATTTATATAATACCTTAATGGAAAATGGTATTGAAGTAGTTGCTGGAGGAGAAGCTGGAGAAGGTCCTAAAATCGATGCTGCCGAAGAAGAAAATTTAGTCTTATCAGATGAAGAAATTACTAAAGATATAAATATTAACGACCCAGTTAGAATGTATTTAAAAGAAATTGGTCGTATTAGTCTTTTAAGTTCTGAAGAAGAATTAGAATTATCTGTAAGAATTGCCAACGGCGAAGAAGAAGCTAAAAACATCTTAGCTGAATCAAACCTTCGTTTAGTTGTTTCTATTGCTAAAAGATATGTTGGTCGTGGTTTATTATTCCTAGATTTAATTCAAGAAGGTAACATCGGTCTTATGAAAGCCGTTGATAAATTCGATTATGGTAAAGGATATAAATTTAGTACATATGCTACTTGGTGGATTAGACAAGCTATCACAAGAGCTTTAGCTGATCAAGCTCGTACCATAAGAGTACCAGTTCATATGGTTGAAACAATCAATAAAATGGCTCGTGTTCAAAGACAAATGACTCTAGAACTTAATCGTGAACCAAGCGAAGAAGAACTAGCAAGTAAAATGGGTATCTCCGTAGATAAAGTAAGAGAAGTTATGAAAATAAGTCAAGACCCAGTATCTTTAGATACACCAATTGGTGAAGAAGATGACTCTCACTTAGGTGATTTTATTAAAGATGAAAGAAGTATGAGTCCAGAAGAATATGCAACTAATGAAATTCTAAAAGAAGAAATTAAAAATGTTTTAATGACTCTTCAAGAAAGAGAACAAGAAGTTCTTGAATTAAGATTTGGTTTAGTTGATGGAACTAGCCATACACTTGAAGAAGTAGGTAAAAAATTTAATGTTACAAGAGAAAGAATAAGACAAATTGAAGCTAAAGCTTTAAGAAAACTAAGACATCCATCACGTGCTAAAAAACTTAAAGATTTCTTAAGTGACTAAATTAAGTAAACGTCTTCATAGTTTAGCTTTATTTGTTAATAATCAAGATTGTCTTGCTGATATAGGTTGTGATCATGGTTATTTAAGTATTTATTTAAAAGAAAATAACTTAGTAAAATATATAATAGCAAGTGATATTAATCAAAATGCTTTAAATAGTGCTATATCTAATATTAATAAAAGAAACTTAGATATACCTACCATACTAAGTGATGGTCTTAATAATATTGATACAACAAACCTTAATACACTTCTTATATCTGGAATGGGTACTAATACTATATTACATATCTTAAATAATAAAAATAAATTAAAACCAATCAAAAAATTAATTATTCAATCTAATAATGATTATGAATTACTAAGAAAAGAACTTAATAATTTAGGTTATTACTTAGAAAAAGAAAAATATACCTATGATAAAGGTAAATGGTATCTAACAACATTATTTATTAAAAGTAAGAAAAAAAATACTTTAGCTGAAATTAAATATGGATATTTAAACAATCCCGAATATAATCAATACTTAATTAAACAAGAACATGAAATATTAAAAAAAATACCATTTACTAAATTAAAAATAAAAATTCAAAAATATTTAAATATAAAACACATTCAAAAAGCTATTTCTAAAAAGAAATAGTTTTTTTATAAGAAAAAGGTTGGTTTATTATTACTTTCTTCCTTAATTAAATTATTACTAATAACACTTTTACTTTCTTTCTTAATATTCTGTAAATTACTTAATATTTTATTAGAACTACTTAATAAAGGTTTAACTTGTTTATATAAAGGAATCATCTGGTTCGCAATATTAAGTGTTTTAGATAAACCACCTATAACACTTAATAAAGAAAAATTATTATACATAATACCACCATTATATTATATGAATACTAATTACATTTTATTAATAATATGATATAATTTTTAAAGTAGTAGGGGAATAGAGGTGATACGATGTTAATAGATATTTATACCATTATTTTATTATTTATAACGGGTATTTTATTTGGTTTTATAAATCGTATTATAGCTCTTAAACTTCCTTTAAAAAAAAGAGAATTTGCTTGTAGTTGTGATAAATGTAATAACAAATATAAATGGTACGAATTAATTCCCTTAGTATCATATATCTTACAAAAAGGGGAGTGCCCATATTGTAAAAAACATCTTTCTTTTGTCTATCAATTCTTAGATATTTTAAGTGGTCTTTTATATGCTTTATCATATATCATATATGGTTTTAGTTATGAAATGCTTATAATGCTTATCTTAACTAATCTATCTATTTTAATTTATATATCTGATTTTAAATATTATATTATCTTAGATGAACCATTAATCATTTATAGTCTTATTCTACTTATATTAAAATTTATTTTCTTTGGTTTTAAAACCTTTCTTATCTCCGTATGTAGTGGTTTAATAATCTTTATCTTTATGTATATAATTCGTTTAATAGGTAATAAATTATTTAATCAAGAATCAATTGGTGGTGGAGATATAAAACTATCTATGTTCTTTGGTTTTACCTTAGGAGTCCGTCTAAGTATTATATCCTTAATAATTGGTTCTTTCTTAGCATTCCCTTATGCTGTTTATTATTCTATATCTAATACTAATAAAGAAATTCCTTTTGGTCCTTTTCTTATAACTGGTTTATTTATTGTCTTCGTTTTTATGGAACCAATTAGAAATATTTTATTTATTTTATTTTAAGAACTACCAGGTTCTTTTTTTAATTAAAAAAAGGACTTTATAAGTCCTTAAAAATTATTTATATAAGCATCTCCATAATTAAAGTCATCATCGTCATCGTCATCGTCATCATCATCTTTTTTAATTATAAGAGGTTTATCTTCTTCTTTTAAACCAAGTGGAGTAGTAGCAGGTTCTAAAGGTGTTTCCTCTTTAACTTCTTCTTTAACTTTAACTTCATCTTCTACTTGAACATGATCTATCTTAGCATCTTGAATAGGTTCCTCTTTAACTTCTTCAGCTACTTCTTTAGCTGGTTCTTCCTCTTTAGGAGTTTCCTCTTTACTAGATTCTTCTTGTGCTTTTTGCTCCATTAACTTTAAAGCATTCTTAAGTAAATCTTCTTCCTTGTTATCTTTAACTTCCTTAGTTTCTTCTTTAGTATCTTTATCTTCTTTAGATTCATCTTTTTTAGAAGACTTATCTTTTTTCTTTTCTTTAACTTCTTCTTCATTACTAGGAGTATCTTTACCTAGTAAAATATTTTTAAGATTTACTTCATCATCAAATAAATCACTTCTTACATCAATAACTCTCATCATTTCTTCAAAAGAAGTATCACCATTTTTAACTTTCGTAAATCCATCTTTAATTATTGAATCATTTTCTTCGTATATAATATTTCTTATTAATTCTTTACTACGATTATTAGATATAGCATTTCTAAGTTCATCACTTAATCTAACTATTTCTACAATAGGAATTTGATCAACATAACCATCTTGACATTCTTCACATCCTTTAGGAACATAAACTTCAGTAACATCTTCACCTAAAGCTTCTTTTAAAACTTTTTGTTCATAAGGTGATGCTGTTATTTTTTCACGACAAGTTGGACATAAATGTTTAACTAATCTTTGAGATATAATTCCAATTAAATTAGAACCTAGTAAATAATTTTCTACATCCATATTTAATAAAGTATTTATTGTTGTATAAATTGTTTTAGTATTCATTGTAGATATTACTAAACGTCCTGTTACTGAAGCGCGTAGGGCACTTCTTGTTGTTTCATCATTAATTAATTCATTAATTGCTAATACATTAGGATCACTTAATAAAATAGATTTTAAAATATTACTATAAGTAATACCTTTTTCCGGATTGATTTGAACTTGGTTAACACCATCTATTTTCATTTTAATAGGATCTTCAATAGAGATTATATTAAGAGGCTTTTTCGCTAACTCTTGTAATAGAGAATACATTGTTGTTGTCTTACCAGAAGCATTAGTACCTGTGATTAAAATAATACCATTACTTTCTTTTAACATATCATTTATTTTATGAACATTAGTATCACTTAAACCTAAGTTCTTAAAACCGCGCATATTCTTTGCATAATTAGATAAGTGAATAACCACTTTTTCACCATCTATAACCGGTATTGATGAAACTCTCATATTATGAGTTTTACTACTATAATCAAAATTAATAGAACCTATTTGTGGAATACTTGATTCAGTTATATTCATTCCTGCTAATATTTTAACTCTTGTTATTATATTAGCTTTAACTGTATCAGGAGCAACTGTATATTCTACTAAATCCCCATTTATTCTAAATTTTATAACTAAATCATGAGATCTAGGATCAAAATGAATATCTGAAGCTTTCATTTTGATTGCATCAGTTAAAATACTTTTAACGATTGCTACAGTCGGTTCTTTTTCATAATCATATTCATGTAACGCCATCTTAATCAATCCCATCTTTATTCTTATATAATTATATCGTATTTATTATTTTTACTCAATAAAATTTTGTTGCTTTTAATATTTACTTGATTTATAATACACTTAAGTACGTTGAACAAGAGGAGTATTTTATTCCGATATTATAGAGAATTCTTGGTTGGTGGAAAAGAATATAAAAGATAAAAGAAGGTTGCTTGGGAGTAAATCGTTAATATGCGTTAAATATTTTAAGTGTATAACAATAGTTATAAATTAAGGTGGTACCGCGGAATTTATTTCGTCCTTAAATTATAACTATTTTTTATTTTGAAAGGGTGAATAGCTGTGATCGAAGAATTTAATAAATATGTTAGTAATTATGACTTTAATAATGAAAAAATAAAATTAAAATATAATCATTCTATGCGTGTGATGAAACTAGCTAATAAAATGGCAAAATTACTAGGTTTTAATGAAGAAGATATAGAACTTGCGACGACGATTGGTTTATTACATGATATTGGTCGTTTTGAACAAGTTCGAGTCTACAATAGTTTTTCTGATCGTGATACAGTAGATCATGCTGATTATAGTGTTGAACAACTATTTAATAAGAATCAAATTAGTTTATTTTGTTCTAAAGAAGAATGGTATCCCATTATTAAAACTGCTATTAAATATCATAATAAATTCTTATTACCAGAAAACGTTGATGAACGTACTTTAAAACATGTTAAATTAATTAAAGATGTTGACAAAATAGATATAATGTTCCTATATGGTTACTTAGATGAAGGTAAATTACGTAGTAGTGATGAACCATTAACAAAAGAAGTCTTTGATTGTATAAAAAAACATCAATTAATAGATCGTATAATGGTTAAAAATGATAATGATCGTATTTGTGTTCATTATGCTTTTGCTTTTGAAATATATAATGATATTTGTTTAAAAGATTATCGTAAAAATTTTATTAAATATAATGAAACTGTTAATGATAAACATATTTTTGATGAAGTATATAAAATAATTATTAAATACATAGATGAAAGGATTGATAAATATGAAAGAAATAGCAACTAAATATGATCACAAAAGTATTGAAGAAAATAAATACGATTATTGGTTAAATGCTGGTTATTTTAAAGCTGGTGATGTAACTAAAAAACCATATTGTATTGTTATACCTCCCCCAAATGTTACTGGTAAATTACATTTAGGTCATGCTTATGATACAGCTTTACAAGATATTATAATTCGTTATAAAAGAATGCAAGGTTTTGATGCCTTGTGGTTACCTGGTATGGACCATGCTGCTATTGCTACTGAAGCTAAAGTAGTTAAAAAATTAAAAGAACAAGGCATTGATAAATATGAATATGGACGTGAAAAATTCCTAGAAGCTTGCTGGGATTGGACTCATGAATATGGTGGAAACATTCGTAGTCAATGGGGTAGATTAGGTTTATCAGTTGATTATACTAGAGAACGTTTTACTTTAGATGAAGGATTAAATAACGCTGTTAAAAAAGTCTTTGTTGATTTCTATAATGAAGGTTTAATTTATCGTGGTGAAAAAATAATTAACTGGGATCCTGAAGCTCAAACAGCTTTATCTAACGAAGAAGTTATTTATAAAGATGTACCCGGTGCTTTCTATCATTTAAAATACTTTATTGAAGGCGAAGATGACTACCTAGATGTTGCTACAACTAGACCAGAAACTTTATTTGGTGATACAGCTGTTGCAGTAAATCCTAAAGATGAAAGATATCAAAAATATCTAGGTAAAAATGTTATTCTTCCTGTCTTACATAAATTAATTCCTATTATAGCTGATGAACATGCTGATCCAGAATTTGGAACTGGTGTAGTTAAAATAACTCCTGCTCATGACCCTAACGACTTTGAAGTAGGTAATCGCCATAATCTAGAACGTATCGTTGTAATGAATCCAGATGGTACAATGAACTCTAATGCTGGTAAATACCAAGGTATGAGTCGTGAAATGTGTCGTGAAGAATTATTAAAAGACTTAGAAAAAGAAGGTATTTTAATTCGTATCGAAGAAATGGTTCACTCTGTAGGTCATTCAGAACGTACTGGTGTTATGGTCGAACCTTACTTATCAAAACAATGGTTTGTTAAAATGCGTCCTTTGGCTGATCGTGTTTTAGAAAATCAAAAAGATAAAGATAAAAAAGTTAATTTTGTTCCGTCATATTATGAAAAAACAATGAATCACTGGATGGAAATAACTTATGACTGGTGTATCTCAAGACAACTATGGTGGGGACATAGAATTCCTGCTTGGTATCGTGATGATGAAATATATGTTGGTATGGAACCACCTAAAGGAGAAGGCTGGGAACAAGATAAAGACGTTTTGGATACTTGGTTTAGTAGTGCTTTATGGCCATTTAGTACCTTAGGTTGGCCAGATAAAACTGAAGATATGCAAAGATTCTATCCTAATGATGCTTTAGTTACTGCTTATGATATAATCCCATTCTGGGTTAATCGCATGACATTCCAAGGTTTAAAACTTAATAATGCTCGTCCTTTTAAAGATTGCTTAATTCATGGCTTAATTCGTGATAAAGAAGGACGTAAAATGTCTAAATCTTTAGGTAATGGTGTTGATCCTATGGATATGTGTGAAAAATATGGTGCTGATGCTCTTCGTTATTACCTTTCAACAGATGTTGCTTTAGGTACTGACTTAAGATTTGATGAAACAAAAGTTGCTAGTACTTGGAACTTTATTAACAAATTATGGAATGCATCTCGTTTCGTTTTACTAAACATTGATTCCTTAGAAGAAATATCTTTAACTAAATTAAGAAAAGAAGATAAATGGATCTTAACTAGATATGAAGAAACATTAAAAAGTAATATTAAACATATGGATAAATATGAATTTAACTTAGTAGGTGCCGAATTATATGACTTTATTTGGAATGACTTCTGTAGTAACTATATTGAGTTTGCTAAATTTAACTTAGATAATAAAACTACTCAAAGCGTTTTATATACAGTCTTACTAGGTATTATCAAAATGTTACATCCTTTTATGCCATTTGTAACTGAAGAAATATATCAAATGCTTCCATTAAAAGATGAAGAATCAATTATGATAAGTTCATATCCTACATATGATAAAAAATTAGTTTTCTCTAAAGATAAAAAAGATATAGATTCTGTAATAGCTTATATTTCATACTTTAGAAATAAAAAAGCTGAAAACAATATTGGTAGTGATTTCGAAGTAATTACTAATATAACTGATGAATTAATTTTAAAAATGTTAAAACTAACTGATAAAGTAGTTGAAACTAGTAAATTAACAGGTACTTTAGATGTATCTTTAGAAGATAATAAACTTACTATTTGTTATGATAATTCTAAACAAAAAGGTGAAGAAGTAGAAAATCTGACTAAAGAAAAAGAAACCTTAGAAGCATCTATAGCTCGTCGACATAAATTATTATCTAATACTAACTATGTTGCTAAAGCTCCTGAAAACATTGTTAATGCCGAAAGAGAAAACCTAGCTAAAGAAGAAGAAAAACTTCAAGCGGTTATTGAAAGATTAAATAATATTAAATAGAAGTTATTCTAAAAAAATAACTTCTTTTTCTTTAAAATAGATAGCAAAAATTGTCTAAAAATCCTTATTATGGTATTATTAACCATTATAAAAAGAAAAAAATGTCAAATAGAGTAGTAAAACATTCATAAAATAACATTAAACCAAAATAATTATGCTATAATAAAAAACATTTAAGGGGGCTTAAAAATGGGTAAGAAAAAAATAATAACTGAATTTACTAATCATCGTCCACCAGCTATCGGTTCTTTTGGTTATGGTTCTGCCGTTTTTAAACAAGAATCTTATACTTCCAAAGACCACCCTCAAATTGACGTTATCTTTATTGTTGAAGATTTAAAAAAATGGCATCAATTAAATATGCAGGAAAATCCTCATGATTATTCTTTATTAGGTAAAATCCATATTAATAGAAGTTCATGTACTAAATTAAAAGGACCAAATAAAATAACTTATTATAGTCAAATAAAAGAAGGACCAAATATGTTTAAATATGGTGTTATAGAAATAACTGATTTCTTATCTAGTTTAGATACTTGGTCTAATTTCTTTATAGCTGGTCGTTTTCAAAAACCTATCTTAGAAATTAAAACAACTGAAAAAATTGAAGATAGTATTCATCATAATCGTGAAAGTGCTATTTTAGTAGCTAGTTTATTTTGTGATGAAATTACAACTAAAAAAGATTTATTTATAAGTTTATGTGGTTTATCTTACTTAGGAACATTAAGAATGAGTATTGCTGAAAATCCTAATAAAGTTCGTAATATAGTCGAAGGAAGTTATCATTATTTAACAGAACTATATCATGGTAAAAGAGATTACTTATTATTTGATGGTGATGATATTCTTATTAATCGTGAAAAACAACTAACTAAACTTAATACTTTACCTAGTGCTTTACTAAAATACTTAGAAACTTCAAATACCGATTTAACTGATATAGAGAGTATAAAAACTAGTATTATAGCTTATTTATCTAAAACCAATCGTCGTGAAGAAATAGCTCAAATTATAGAAGGTTTAAAAACTAATGGTATAATCCGTAGTACTCCATATGTTGCATCTAAATTGTCTAAAAGATTTAAATAAAGTAGTTTTATACTACTTTTTTGTTGTTTAAAAAACAAATGTTTGATATAATAAAAAAGATATGTGAATGGTGGTATTATGGATATAAAATATTATACAATTACAGCATTAAATCGGGCTATTAAAAATATGTTTGATAATAAACCAGAACTAAATCGTGTTTATATAAAAGGTGAAATAAGCAATTTTAAACATCATACTAGAGGACATTTGTATTTTACTTTAAAAGATGAAAATAGTCGTATTGCTGCTGTAATGTTTGCTAGTTCTGCTAATAAATTAAACTTTGAACCAGAAGATGGTATGAAAGTCTTAGTATGTGGACGTGTTACTGTCTATGAAGCAACTGGTGGTTACCAAATATATGTTGAACAAATGGATGTTGATGGTATTGGTAATCTTTATTTAGAGTATGAAAAACTAAAGAAAAAATTAGAAGAACAAGGTTTATTTAAACTAGAACATAAAAGACCAATTCCTAAGTTTCCTAAAAAGATTGGTATCATCACTGCTCCAACTGGTGCAGCTATTAGAGATATCTTAAGTACTATTAAAAGAAGATATCCTATATGTGAAACTATTCTTTTCCCAGCTTTAGTTCAAGGAGTAGGAGCAAAAGAGAGTATTGTAAACCAATTAAATCGAGCTCAAGAATTTGATTTAGATGTCATTATCTGTGGACGTGGTGGCGGTTCGATTGAAGATTTATGGGCTTTTAATGAAGAAATAGTTGCTCGTGCTATTTATGATTCCAAAATACCTGTTATAAGTGCTGTTGGTCATGAAATAGATTTTACTATCGCTGACTTTGTTGCTGACTTACGTGCCCCAACTCCAACCGGAGCAGCTGAAATGGCCGTCCCTAATTTGGTCGATATTAAAACTTTAATAAACCAATATACCATAAGATTAAATGAAAATATTAAATCAATAATTAACTTTAATAGTAAAAGAATTGAAAATATTAAAAATAATTATGTTCTAAAAAATCCAATGGCTTTATATGAAGTTAAAGAACAAAAACTAGATAACTATCTAGATCGTTTAAATAAAATAATCTTAACTAAATTAAATGATTATAAAAATAGAATAAATAATATAAATAATAATTATGTCTTAAAAAATCCTCTAGCTACATATGAGATAAAAAAAGAAAAAATAAATAACTATAAAAAAATACTTAAAAAAATAATCTTAAGTAACATAGATGAAAATAAACATCGTTATGAAATAATGATAAATAAATTAGATTTACTTAATCCTTTAAATATACTAAGTAAAGGATATAGTTTAGTTACCATAGATGGTCTAACTATTAAAAGTGTTAAAGAATTAAAACAAAATGATTCTATAAATATTAAAATGCACGATGGCAATATTAAAGCTATAGTAAAGGAGATTGATAAAAATGGCTAAAAAAGAAGAAGAAAAAACATTTGAAGAAAGTTTAGTAGAATTAGAAAACATTGTTAAAGAATTAGAAGCAGGTAATATTGACTTAGATAATGCTATAAATAAATATAGCGATGCTATGAAACTTGCTAAATCTTGTAGTGATAAATTAAATAATGCTACTGAAAAAGTAAATCAAATATTAAAAGAAAATGGTATCTTAGAAGATTTTGAAATAGAAGAATAGTCTTCTATTTTTTAATTATTATGTTATAATAAAAGATATAAGATAAGAGGTGTTGATATGAGTAAAGAAAGGTCTAAAAATAGAGTTCCAGGTAAAACTATTCCTAAAAAAAGGACTCCTAAACCTAAAAAGACTCCTATAAAAAAAGAAGAAACAACGGAAGAAGTAAAGATTAAAGAAGTTACTCCTGTAGAACCAAAAATAGAAGAAACTAAAGAAGAAAAAATAGTTGAAGAGTTAGAAAAAAAACCTGTTCCAGAATCTCCAGTTACTGAAACTAAAACTGAAAAAAAGAAAAATTTCTTTGATGAAGTAAAATCATTCTTTATACTTGCTTTAATCATTGCTTTAGTAGCTTTTGGTTGCTGGTGTTGGTATAAACACATGGATAAAGAAGAAAAACCAGTCGAAAATAAAGAAGAAAAAGTAATAAATAACTATAAATATATTAGTTATAAAGTAGATCCTGATAATACATTAAAAGTTTTAAATAATGAATATGTTATAGAATATCAAAGAGATTCTCTAGCTAAAGTAATGGATATTAATTTAAACTTAATATATGAAAATGAAGGTACATATACTGATTGCTTTATTGGTTTAGATAACAATTTATATTTTTATACTTTCGTTGAAAACTATGAAGATGAATTCCCATCTAATAAAATAGCTTTATATAAATATGAAGACGGCGAAATAAAAGAATTCATCGATTTAGCCGATGATATGGTTTACTATCGTATGCTAACTACAGGTACTTATAATAACGAAAAAGTACTAGGTTATATCGGTACATATGATGGTTATGATGAAAATGGTGAAAGACTTCATACAGAATCTGTTTACTTATTATCTGGTCAAAAATATGAATTAAAAGATATGTATCTTATCTCTGATGAGCCAGCTCTAGATGCTACAGAACCATTCTATTTAAAAAGTTCTCACTATGCGATATTTAAACAAAATGATGCATATGGTGTTCTAGATTTATTAGAAAATAAAATAATTATTAATCCAATTTATGAAGATTTACATACTTCAAATAATGATACTTATATTGCTGTTAAAGAAAATAAAACTGGTATCGTAGATTTAGATTTAAAAAAATTAGTTAATTTTGAATACGACTTTATTGATTCTCACGAAGACTTCTATGTCGTATCAGTAAATAATAAATTAGGTATTCTAAAAAATGATTACACTCCTTTAACAGGTTTAATCTTTGATTATCAAAAAACAGAAGATGTTAACTACTCATACCATGAATGTTGTGGTAATTACAATGCTTTTGAAGCTTACCAAGTTAAAGATAAAGTATTACTAATTATAAATGGTAAAGAAAAAGATCGCTATGCGCCATTTACTAAACATGAAGCTTATGTAATAAGTCCAGATGGTACATTTAAAACAATAACTGAATATGGTATGTATGTCGATCTAGATAACGAAATAATCTATGCTTATGATAAAGATAATAATAATCATATCTTCTATGACTTAGACTTTAATGAAAAATTCAAATTAAACTTTGATAGTTATGATAATAGTGCTAATGTTTACTTTGATTATTTCTATGACATTATAATTGCAAATGGTATAGCAAGTCCTCTATACTATGATAAAAATAGTGGTGAAAGCATTCCTAATGCCTTAGATTATTCATATAAATTTGATAATGTTGAATTAAAATATATTGGTAAAACTAATCAAGTAGAACTATATATTGATAATAAAAAAGTAAGTGAATTTACTTATGATATCTCTGATTTATCTAACACTCCTCTATATAATAAATTATCTGATAATAGTTTCTATTACTGTGATACTAATAATTACTTAATGGTTAAAAAAGATGAATAATTCATCTTTTTTTTATAAATAAATTATGATATTATTTTTATTGAAGTGATAATATGAATAATAAAAAAAACCAATATATATTAATTGCTGTAGTAACCTTTTTACTTCTTATAGTAATCGCTTTAACAATCTATTTTATTATTACTAACCATCATAATAATGATAAAAGTATGAACGTTAAAATAAACCAAATATATTCTTCAGATTATAACTTAGAATTTATGGGTGATTACTACCTAGGAACATATGAAGATAATAATATAAATGTTATTATAAATAAAAATGGTGAAGAAATATATACCAGTGTTAATAATCTGTACTATGATCATATTTACATGCTTAAAGATGGCAATCATTTAATATATAACATTAAAGATAATATTTTAAATGCTTATATCTTTGATGGTAAAACTATCTCATTCTTATATAGTATTGAAGGAGCTACCAACATTAAACCTATTATATGTAATAACTCTTATCAAGAATATATAATTGGTTTTGTCTCTTTAATTGATAATAACACTTATATATATAACATCTTAGATGGTAAACGTTTAGAATTAAATGATATTATTATAATAGGGGATAACATAATAAATGACACTTATTATGTTCGTAATGATGAATACTTAATCGTTAAAAATAAAGATAACTTAATGGGCGCTATTGATTATACAGGCAAAGTAATAATTGACTTTAAATATAAAAATTTAATTAATACTTATCATAATTCATTTGTTGCTTTAAATGAAAAAGATAAATATGGTTTACTATCTAATACTTCTGAAGAAATATTAAAATTTAATTATAATGCTATTGATATCTATCCTAATTATTACTTAGTCGTAAATAATAATAACAAAATAGCTATTTATAATAAAAAATATGAAAAAGTAACTAACTATAATATGAATTATGATCCACTAATTACATTTGATTTACGTAATACCTTAAATAGTTTAAAACTATATGAAGCAGGTGGACGTTTATACGTAATTAATAATAATAGTGAAGATTTTAATAAAACTGAGTATGAACGTCATAACTTATATGTTATAAATAATGGTAAAATAATTAAAACTATTAACCAAATAGGTTTTAATATCAATGGTTTAATTTATTATTATGATAAAGATTATAATATAAATATCTTTGATACTGATTTTAATCAATTATTTACTACTAAATTAAATGATGTTAAAACCATTAATGATATTAAATATATATCTAATAATATAATAAATATTAACTATCTAAATAATAAAGATGAAGTAGTAAATAAATACTATCAATCAAATGGTGAAGAAACATCATTTAATTTAGGTACATTCTTATTTAAATATGATGAATATCAAGGTTATATCAAAGAAGAAAATAACTATAAAACATTAACTATCTATGATAATGATAATCAAAAACTAAATAGTATTACTGGTAAAAAAATAAAAATAAATGGTAATTACTTAATCGTTGATAATGCTATTTACGAAATAATTAAAGAAGGAAACAACTAGTTTCCTTCTTTTGGTATTAATTGACATTATATAAAAAAATAATTAACCCATAATAATATTAAAGGTGATTATATGAAAAAAATATTATGGATACTTATTTTATTTATTCCCTTTATTACCTTTGCTTATAGTAAATATATCATTCCAGGAGGAGATACATTAGGTATTGAAGTAAATAGTAAAGGTATTATTGTTGTAGGTTTTTATAAAGTAAATGGTCAATATATAAATCAAGATTTATCTATCGGCGATAAAATAACTCATGTAAATAATATTGAAGTAAATACGACCGAAGACTTAGTTAATTTAATTGATAAATATATTAATAATAATCATGTTAATATAACTTATGAAAGAAAAAATAAATCATATAATTTAGATTTATATTTAAGTTTATTTAATGGAACTTATCGCACAGGTCTTTATGTTAAAGGAAGTATTTTAGGAATTGGAACTCTTACTTATATAGATCCCAATACTAATGTATATGGTGTTTTAGGACATAGCTTAAATATTAGTAAAACTAATGAACGTATTGAAATAAAAACTGGTTTTAGTTATAATGCTAATGTCACTAGTTTTACTAGAAGTATTAATGGTTCACCAGGTAGTAAAAATGCTAATATTGATAAACAAAATATCTTTGGTACAATTAAAAGAAATAGTAATTATGGTATTTTTGGTATTACTAATGAAATAAAAAAGAATGAAGATACTTTAGAAGTAGGTTTAATAGATGAAGTAACTTTAGGTAAAGCTTATATATATACAACTAACGAAGATAATGAAATAGCACAGTTTGAAATTAAAATTCTTGAAGTAGATAAAAATAATGATGAAAAGAATATCTTCTTTAAAATAGTTGATGAAGATATGATTAACATGAGTGGGGGAATTGTTCAAGGAATGAGTGGTTCACCAATTATTCAAAACAACAAAATAATCGGTGCTGTTACTCGTGTCTTAGTTGATGATGTTAAAGAAGGATATGGTATAAGCATTATTACGATGTTAGAAGAAGGAGATAATTTAATCAAATAAAAACACTATTTTAAATAGTGTTTTTCCATGCCTTATAAACTTCTATATAAACCAATAGCTTTACCTAAAATAGTACAACTATTTAAAATGATAGGAGCCATAGTATCATTTTCAGGTTGTAATCTTATAAAATTCTCTTCTTTATAAAATGTTTTTAATGTAACTTCACCTTCAGGTGTCATAGCAGCTACTATATCGCCATTACGAGCTACACTTTGTTTTTGAATTATAACAATATCTCCATCATAAATACCTTTGTTAATCATTGATTCACCACTACATTCTAAAGTAAATATAGTTTCTTTAGCAGGAATCAAACTAGCAGGTAAAGTAAACCAATCATCAGGATTTTCAATTGCTTCAATTGGATTACCACAAGCAATCTTTCCTAGTAGGGGAACCTTAACTAATTCTTCATTCTTCTTCGCATATTCATTTTCTCCAACTACTTCAATTGTTCTAAATTTCGAATTAGTTTTACGAATGCATCCAGCATCTTCAAGTTTTTTTAAGTGAGTATGAACAGTTGCTGGTGAAGATAATCCCAAAGCTGAACCAATCTCTCTAGTAGATGGGGGAAAACCATGATCAACAATGTACTTCTTTATATAGTTAAGAACATCTTCTTGTCTTTTTGTAATATTCTTTTCCATATCTAACCTCCACCATAATAATATCATAGATAATAGGTAAAGTCAAACAAATGTTTTACATTTTTGTTCGTCAACCTCTTTTAAGCCGATTTTAAGCCAAAAAAAGAAATATTTTTTTTATAATGTCAAAAAAACAAACAATTGTTTTAATTTATTTATTGACACGAACAAAAGTATGAGATATTATAAAGATGGTAAAAGGAGTGATGAGAATGAAAATTAATGAAAGGATCATGAACGTGGCAGGAGTTATATTGTTCTACTTAGTTTTACTAATCGGTTTTGTTTTAATTAATGCTCGTATGGCTGAGCTTAATGAAACAGGAACTATCGTCACTGTTGAAAAGTAATATCAATTTGATGTTACTTTTTTTATTTTAAAAAAACTTAATTTAGTGTATAATCTTCCTAAGAGGTTGTTAAATATATGAAAAAAAGAATCCTACTTACATACGCTATGTATGGTAATGGTCATCGAGCCATCGCTGAATATATCCAAAAATATTTTAAGACTCGTGATCCTGAACTTGAAATATTAGCTATAGATTTGCTAACTTATTCAACACCTATCTTAGGTCGTATTAGTCAAAAAGTAACTGACTTCTTTTTACTAAAATTTCCTTTAGGTTGGTCTTTTATTTATGACTTATTTGATACTAAAATAAGTTCTGAAATTGCTAATCATACTAGTATGAGTTTATTTAAAAATAAAAGAATGAAAAAAGTAATATCTGATTTTAATCCTGATATGACTATATCAACTCATTTCTTTGGTAGTAGTTTAATTGATTATTATAATCGTAAAGGTATAACTAATTCTAAACTAATAACAGTTGTTACTGATTATGAAGCTCATAGTTTATGGTTAAGAGGTTATAAAAGAGAACAAGCTATAGTAGTTGGTGATAAAGATGAAGTTAATTACTTAGTTAAAAAAGGTGTTAAAAGAAGTATTATTAAACCAATAGGTATTCCAATTCATCCAGTTACTAGTAATGACTTTGATATCTTAAAAGCTACTGAAAAGTATGGTTTTGATGGTACTCGTCCAATTTGTTTATTCTTTGGTGGTGGCGGCAATGGGGGAACTCATTCCTTACCATATATCAGAAAAATTATTAAAAGTAATTTAAATATTGATTTTATTTATGTTGCTGGTAAAAATCAAAATGCTAAAGATAAAGTTGATAAATGGATTCATGAATATAATGCCAAAAATATAAAAACTTTAGGTTTTGTTAATAATGTTCCCGAATTACTTCAAATATGTGATTTTGTTGTATCAAAACCAGGTGGCGCTCAAACTACGGAAAGTTTATATTTTAAAAAACCAGTTATTATGATTAATTGTAGTGGTGGTCAAGAAGTAGCTAACTATAAATATTTTGAAAAAAATGGTTATGGTAAAAGATTTAGAACAGCATTTATGTTTAATAGATATATGAAAGAAATATCTGATAATCCTAAAATAATAGAAAAACTACAAAAAAACATGTCTAATAACAATAATGATAAAGCAATGGAAAAATTATATGATATTGCTATGAAGCACTTGAAGGAGAAGTAAAATTCTCCTTCTTTTTTTATTTACTAATATCAAAAAATTGATATAATTAAATAGTAGGAGAGTGACGTTATGAATCCAGATGCAACACATTCATTAAATAGTTTAAGAATTTTAAGTGTCGATATGATATCTTATGCTAAAAGTGGTCACCCAGGTATTTGTTTAGGAGCAGCACCAATAATGTTTTCTGCTTATGTTGATAATTTAATGATTAATCCAATAGATCCTAAATGGCCGAATCGTGATCGTTTTGTTATGAGTGCTGGTCATGGTTCTGCCTTACTATATGCAATGCTATTTATGGCTGGTTATGATTTAACAATTGATGATTTAGTCGGTTTTAGAAAACTTGATTCTAAAACACCTGGTCATCCTGAATATGGTGTAACTCCTGGTGTTGAAACTTCAACTGGACCTTTAGGTCAAGGATTTGCTAATGCCGTTGGTATGGCTATAGCTGAAAAATATCTAGCAGCTTTAGTTGAAGAAGAGATTCCTAAACAAAAACTTATAAATTATTATATATACTGTCTAGTTAGTGATGGTGACTTAATGGAAGGCGTAGCAAACGAAGCTGCCGCCTTAGCAGGTCATCTAGGACTTGAAAACTTAATTGTCTTATATGATTCAAATGATATAACTTTAGATGGTGAATTAAAAAAAGCTAGTAGTGAAAATATTATTCAAAAATTTATTACTCTAGGTTGGGAAGTTGACTATGTTAGTGAAGGTAATAATCCTCACGAAATAAATAAAGCTATTGAAAGAGCTAAAATAAATCGTAAACCAACTTTAATCGAAATAAAAACAGTTATTGGTCGTGGTTCAGTTCATGAAGGTAAAAATTTAGTTCATGGTAAACCTTTAACTAAAGAAGATATGATTAATCTTCGTAAAAAATATAATATTGCTACAAATACCTTAGAAATAACTGAAAATGCTGTTAAATATGTTCGTACAACAATTAATAATCGTACTAGAGATACATATAATGCTTGGAAAAAATACTTTGAAAGTTTAAAAAATAGTAATCCTTCAGATAATCTAAAAAAGATTTTAGATTTTATTGAAACAGGCGAAGTAAACATTCCATTTAGTAGTTCTAATTTTAAAATTCAAAATAATTATAGTGAAGAACTAAGAGAATCTAATTCTAAAATAATGAATATTATTAGTGAAAGAACTAAATTCTTCTTAGGTGGTAGTGCTGATTTAGGTACTTCATGTCATACTTTATTACTAAAAGAAATTGATTTTAGTCGTAAAGAAAGAAAAGGTCGTAACTTAAACTTTGGTGTTCGTGAACATGCCATGGGAGCTATTTTAAATGGTATTTCTTTATCAGGATTTAGAACCTTTGCTTCTACATTCTTAGTCTTCTCTGATTACTTAAAGCCATCCTTACGTATGACTTGTTTAATGAATTTACCAGTTACCTATATCTTTACTCATGATTCAGTTGCTGTAAGTCAAGATGGTCCAACTCATGAACCAGTAGAACAACTAGCTATGTTAAGAACTATTCCTAATTTAACTGTCTTTAGACCAGCTGATATTAACGAAGTAATTGGTTGTTGGGATTATATTCTAAGTCATAAAAAACCAGTAGCCATTTCCTTATCTAAAGAAGAAGCACATATCTTAGCAGGTACAAGTGGTTTAGGCACCAAACAAGGTGGATACATTGTTAAAAGAGAAACTAATAAACTAGATGCTGTCTTAGTAAGTACCGGTATTGATCTTACTACAACATACCTAATATCTGAAGAATTACGAGCTAAAGGAATCGATACTAGATTAGTATCAATGCCATCTTTAGATTTATTCTTATCCCAAAATAAAGAATATCAAGAAGGTATTATTCCTAAAGATGCTAAAGTAATAACAGTTGAAGCAAGTTCTACATTACCTTGGTATCGTATAGCTTCTAAAGATTGTGCTATAGGAATTGACACATTTGGTTATAGTGGTACCAAAGAAAAAGTTTTAAATAAAGTTGGGTTTGATTATGATACCATCTTATCTAAAATAGAAGAATGTCTTAAAAACAACTAATAACGACAAAATATATCACCAATAAAAAGTATAATTTTATTGGTGATTTTAAATGCGTACATTTTATCTTTTTAAAATAAAACCTCATTATACAAACCTTACTAAAAATAGCCCTTATAATCTTTATAAAACTTTAGAAGATATTTACTATTTAAAAAAAGAAGAACTAAAAACAGCACTTAATTTTTTTAATCAATTAAGACAACCATTTAATAAAGAATATATTGATCATAATCTATATGAATATTATAAAAATAAAGATAATTATTCTAAAATAAATTATACGCATATGATATATGATTACTTTACCAAAGAAAAATCTAAATTAATAATTAATAATACTTACATATATATTAAAACTACTAAAGAAATACCAACTTTTTTAAAAAATATCTCTAAAAAAGATAATATCTTTGTCTGTGACTTTCAAAATAAAGATTATTTTTGGTTAGATGAACTATAACCCTTGTTAAAATCATAAATATTTAGTAAAATAAACATACAAAGGAGAGTGTTAATTATGCTAGAAGATATATTATTAATTGTTATTGGTCTTGTTATAGGTTTATTAATTGGCTTCTTAGTTGCTCGCCATATTTTTAAAAAACAAATTGAAGAAAATCCTCCTATTAATGAAAAAATGATTGAAGCAATGATGAGTGGAATGGGTCGTAAACCTAGTCAAAAACAAGTAAGACAAATAATGCAACAAATGAATAAATATAAATAATAACTTAGCTAAATAAGTTATTTTTTTTATCAAATTATATTGTAATCTATAGTCTATATATGATATTCTTATAATATAGAATAATAAGAGGTGCGTCCTATGAATATCTTAAATATTATTGATAAAATATATGAAAATAAATACTTTGCCACAGCTTTATTAATTGCTGTAATTGTTTTAGTAATCCTTTTTATATTAGTCTTTTTAATTGGTCTTAGAGATGCTAAAAAATCTAAACAACCTCCTAAAAAAGTAGAAGAAGATGTTAAAGATATAACTTTTGAATCCCCAAAAGAAACCGAAAGTCCTAAAGAGGATGTTACTTTTGAAATGCCTGTTTTAACTAAGAATTTAGCTGATTTTAAAAAGAATTTCGAAGAAGAAATAACTAAAGATCAAGAAATTGAAGTTAGAACAACTAAACATGATGCCACTGAAGATAATACCAAACCAGTTAAAATTCTTGATCGTGGTATTATCGAAGATACAGCTTCTATTCCTGAAATAATTCCTGATGAGATAATAAGCGACGAACTACCTAAAGAAATAGAAAAAAAAGAAATAATTAGTAGTAATCCAAAAATTAGGGAAGAAAAACAAATAGAAGAAGAATTAGATAATAACAAATTATACTTTGATGATGACGACGATTTTTAAAAAAGTCCGAAAATATGGGAGTTGTTTGACATTTTAGACTGTCAAAACTCTTTTTTTTTGCTCAACTTTTGTGTTATACTAACTATGGTGAAAAAAATGGCAACAGTAAAAAAAGAAAATTATGATGCATCATCTATCAAAATACTAGAAGGCTTAGAAGCCGTACGTAAAAGACCTGGTATGTATATCGGATCTACTGATAAAAGAGGTCTTCATCATTTAATATGGGAAATTGTTGATAATGCCATTGATGAAAGTATTAATGGTTATGGCGATTATATTAAAATTACTTTAAATAAAGATGGCTCAGTTACTATCGAAGACCATGGTCGTGGTGTTCCTATTGGTATGCATGAAAGTGGTCGTTCAACACCTGAAGTAATATATACTATCTTACATGCTGGAGGTAAATTTGAAGAAGGAACATACAAAGTATCAGGAGGTCTACATGGTGTAGGTGCTTCTGTTGTTAATGCCTTATCTAAATGGATGAAAGTAACTATTTATCGTGAAGGTGTTATAAGTACCATCTTATTTGCTGATGGTGGTAAAGTAAAGGAACCCCTTAAAACAATAGGTACTACCAATAAAACAGGAACAACTGTAACCTTCTTACCAGATCCTGAAATCTTTAAATCAACTAATTTTTCTTTTACAACCATTACTGAACGTATGCAAGAAAGTGCTTTCTTACTTTCTGGTATTACAATAGAAGTTGTTGACGAAGAAGATAATCGTAATGTTAAATATCACTATGAACAAGGTTTAATTAACTTTGTTGAATATATTAATGAAGGTAAAGCAACACTTCATAAAGTAATTAATTTTAATGGTATAAAACAAGGTATTGAAGTAGATGTTGCTCTTCAATATCAAGAAGGATATAACGAAAATATTTTAAGTTTTGTAAATAATGTTAAAACTAGTGATGGTGGTTCTCATGAAACTGGTTTTAAATCTGGTATTACTAAAGCCTTCAATGATTATGCTAAAGAAAATAATCTTTTAAAAGGCAAAGATGCTTCCTTTGAAGGATCTGATGTTAGAGAAGGTTTAAGTGCTGTAATTAATTTAAAAATACCTGAAAATTTATTACAATTTGAAGGTCAAACTAAAGGTAAATTAGGTACACCAGAAGCTCGTACTATAACTGAACAAATAACTTATGAAAACATGAAATTCTTCTTAGAAGAAAATCGTGAAATAGCTTTAAATATCGTTGAAAAAGCTTCTCGTAGTAAAATAGCTCGTGAAGCTGCCCGTAAAGCTCGTGAAGCTGCTCGTCAAGGTAAAGGCAAAGAAAAGAAAGATAAAATTCTTAGTGGTAAATTAGCTAAAGCTACTGGAAAAGATGCCTCTATATCTGAATTATTCCTAGTCGAAGGAGATTCAGCTGGTGGTTCTGCTAAAACCGGTCGTAATCGTGAAACCCAAGCTATTCTACCATTACGTGGTAAAGTGAAAAAGCTTCTAATAACGATATTCAAAGTAATGAAGAATTAAACACCTTAACATATGCAATTGGTGCTGGAATAGGTAATGACTTTGATCCAAGTGAATCAAACTATGGTAAAGTAATTATCATGACCGATGCCGATGATGATGGAGCTCATATTCAAATACTATTACTAACATTCTTCTATCGCTTTATGCGTCCTTTAATTGAAGCAGGAATGCTTTATATAGCTAATCCTCCTTTATATGCCTTAGATTATGGTAAATATAAAGAATATGTTGCAACGGATGAAGAACTAGAAGAAAAGAAAAAAACAGTTAAACAATCCTTTAAAGTTCAAAGATTTAAAGGTTTAGGTGAAATGGATGCTGATGAACTATATCAAACAACTATGAATCCAGCCACTCGTAGTTTAATAAAAGTTAGTATTACAGATGCTGCTTTAGCTGAAAAAAGAGTATCTGTCTTAATGGGTGATAAAGTAGAACCACGTAAAGAGTGGATAAATGAAAATGTCGATTTCACATTAGAAGATGACTTTAGGAGGTAATCAAGATGGCAAAAAGTAAAGAAGAAAAAACAATCGTTGAAAAAATCTTTGATTATACTTTAGAAGACATCATGGGTGATCGTTTTGGCAGATACTCTAAAAGTATCATTCAAGATCGTGCCTTACCCGATGTTCGTGATGGTTTAAAACCTGTTCAACGAAGAATTTTATATACAATGTGGGAAGATAAAAATACTTTTGATCACCCATATCGTAAATGTGCTAAAGCTGTTGGAGATGTCATGGGTAAATATCACCCACATGGTGATTCAAGTATTTACGGAGCCATGATATACATGTCCCAACCATGGAAAATGCGTGAACCATTTATTGATATTCATGGTAACAATGGTTCAATAGATGGCGATGGTCCAGCTGCTATGCGTTATACAGAGACAAGACTTACTAAGCTTGCTCAAACAATGCTTAAAGATATTAATCGTAATGCTGTCGAAATGACTTTAAATTACAGTGATGAAGACTTAGAACCAACTGTTCTTCCAGCTAACTTTCCTAACTTATTAGTTAATGGTTCAACTGGTATCTCAGCTGGTTATGCTACTAATATTCCACCACATAATTTAGGTGAAATAATTGATGCAACTATTCATCGTATTGATAATCCTAATTGTCGTTTAGATACCATCTTAAATATTGTTAAAGGCCCAGACTTTCCAACTGGTGGAGTAGTTGAAGGTAAAGAAGGCTTACTTCAAGCTTATTCCACAGGTCGTGGTAAAGTAGTTGTTAAAGCTAAAACAGAAATAGTTAAAGATAAAGGAACTCATCAAATAATCATTCATGAAATACCATATGATGTTCTAAAAGAACAACTACGTAAAAAAATAGAAGATATAAAAATTGATAAAAAAGTTGAAGGAATAGTTGATGTCATAGACGTTTCTGATAAAGAACATATGGCTAAAATAATTATTGAATTAAAAAAAGAAGCCAATGCTGAATTAATTCTAAACTATTTACTAAAAAATACTGATTTACAAATTAACTATAATTTTAATATGGTTGCTATTGTTAATCGTCGCCCTAAAGAAGTAGGTATCTTAGAAATCCTAGATGCTTTTATTGCTCATCAAAAAGATGTAATCTTAAGACGTACTAACTTTGACTTAGATCATGCTAAAGCTCGTCTTCATATCGTCGAAGGTTTAATAAAAGCTATTGATATCTTAGATGAAGTTATTAAAGTAATCCGTGCTTCTAAAAACAAAGCTGACTGTATTACTAATTTGGTAAAAGAATTTGAATTTACTGAAGAACAAGCAACTGCTATTGTTACAATGCAATTATATCGTTTATCAAATACAGATATTAACTTATTAATAAATGAACAAAACGATTTACATAAAATGATTGATTTCTTAAATTCTATTTTAAATGATGAAAATATCTTAAAACGTCAAATGAAATTAGAAATAAGTGAAGTTAAAAAAGAATTTGCTAATCCTCGTCGTACCGAAATACGCGATGAAGTTACTGATATTAAAATTGATGCTATGGATATGATTCCTAAAGAAAACGTTATTGTTGTTGCAACTAATGAAGGCTATGTTAAACGTATTCCTCTTAAATCATATGTTAGTGCTTCAAGTGAACCAACAACTCTAAAACCAGGTGACTTTATAAGAGGTATATATAGTACAACAACTTTAGATACTTTATTAATGTTTACTAATCTAGGTCATTATCTATATGTTCCAATTCATGAAATAGTTGAAACTAAATGGAAAGAACTAGGCAAACACATTAGTAACTTAATTCAAATTAGTGCTGATGAAAAAATCATTTCTGCTATGATTTTAGATAACAAAAAAACTAATGTTATTATGGCTACTAAAAATGGTATTACTAAACGTACTAATTTAGAAGACTTAATTGTCAGTCGTTATACTAAAGCTATTAATGCTATGAAACTAAAAGATGGTGATGAATTAGTTTCTGTTACAGAAGATAATGGTCGTGCTATCTTTATTACTAAAACTGGTCGTTATATTAATATCGATTCAAATGAAATCCCAGTAGTTGGAGCTAAAGCTTCTGGTGTTAAAGGTATAAATGTTAAAGATGACGAAGTAATTACTTGCTTATCACCTTTACCATATGATGAATACATAAGTATCTTTACTAACCAATGTACAGCTAAACGTATTAAATTAAGTGATTTAGAAACAATGACTCGTGCTAAAAAAGGTTCAACTTTAATTAAAAAAGTTAAATCAACCAACTACGAAATCATTAATGCTATAGCTACTAATATTCACGATACAATAAGTCTTAAAACTGATGGTGAATTTAAAGAAATAAAAAATACTGAATTATCAATAATGGATTTATCATCTACTGGTAGTACAGTATGTAAAACACCAATCGAAGATGTCTTTAAAGTAGCTGAAGTAGTAGAAAGAAAACTAGAACTAAGTAATCAAGATAAAGAAGAAAAACCTCCTCTTAAAGAAGAAACACCAGTTTCTAAAGAAGTAGAAGAACTAACAATCGACGACTTTATTGACGATTTTAAATTATAGTCAAAAAATCATCTATTAAACATAAAATTTAATAGGTGATTTTTTATGTCAAAAGAACAATTTAAAGAATTTGTAAAAACTAAACCAGAACTGGCCAGTTATGTAACTAGTAATGAAATGACTTGGCAACAATTTTATGAACTATATGATTTATATGGTGATAACGAAGAAATATGGCGTAAGTATCCGCCCAAAGATAATATAAAACCAACTAAAAAAATATCAGATTACATGGAAAAATTTGATCCTGATTCCTTACAAAAACATATTGAAAATGCTCAAAAAGCTTTAGATATATTTAGTGAACTAGCTACCAAAACTAAAGAAAACATAAATACCAATATCAAACCTGAAATAGCTCGTCCCTTAACTAAATTTTTTGGTGATTAATGGATAAAATAATCTTAATTAATTTAGAAAAAGATAAAATGTTACCATATTTAAAAGAAAATTCATCATATATTAAAGATTTAAATCGTCATCCTGAATTTTATAATACTTTTAAAAAAATAATTAAAGAAAAATACAATTTACGTTTAACAGATAAAGTAAATAATATTATAAATGATATTGAATTAGTAAGTAGTGTTATTAGTACTCTTAAGTAATTGAGAGTTGTATTTTGTATCTCTTTATATTAAAATATTAATATAGAGAAGATGATCAAAATGAATAAATATAAAGATAAATTAACTTTTTCAAGATTAGAAATCCTATGTATGATAGTAATGTCAGCTATTGTAATTGTAGGTGGTTTAACTATCGTTTTATTAGCTACTAATTCTCAAAAAGTATCTAATTTTAAAGATGAAGCTAATAACTTAATAGATGCTTCTAAAATAGCTTATTTATCATATAAAAAACAAAACGATTCTCATATCGTTGTTGGTGATGATGGTGAAACTAAAGGTATGTGTATAACCATAGAAGGTTTAAGTAAAAATGATTATCTAACTAAGGTATATAATGATTGGGATGGATATATTGTTATAGAAGAAGGTAAAAACGATAATTACCATTATTCTATTTGGTTAACAAATAAAGAATATGTTATTTCTGGTTATGATGAAACTAAAATAAAAGATTTAAAAATGGATAAAGGAATTACTAAATACAAAGATGAACGTTTTGCCTACAATGTCCGTAATTCATTTACTGGTACAAGTGGAGAAAAGGGTGGAACTGGTTCTATAGATGGTTCAACTCTAAAACAATATACGGCTGAATGTATAAATGAAAAGATAGAATAATCTTTTCTTTTTTGTTATAATGAATTTGGTGATTAAAATGTTAATAATTGGTAGTCATGTTTCTTTTGGTCAAGACCAAATACTTGGTTCTCTAAAAGAAGCTTTATCATATAATGCTAATACTTTTATGTTTTATACTGGAGCTCCAACTAATACTTTAAGAAAAGCTATTAATCCAAAATTTACTGAAGAAGCCTTAACTTTAATGCAAGAAAATAATATCGATATTAATAATGTTATTTGTCATGCTCCATACATCGTTAATTTAGGTAATAAAAAAGATTTAGATAAATATGAATTTAGTATTAATTTTATTAGAGAAGAACTTAAAAGATGTGATGAAATGCATATTACCAAGATGGTCTTACATCCAGGTAATGCTGTTGGTATTTCTAAACAAGAAGGCTTAGATAATATTGCTGAAGCTTTAAATAAAATCTTAGATGGAACAACTAAATGTCGTATCTTATTAGAAACTATGGCCGGTAAGGGTAGCGAATGTGGTTGCAATATAGATGAACTATCTTTCATAATTAATAAAGTTAATAAACAAGATCAAATAGGTGTTTGCTTAGATACTTGCCATTTATCTGATAGCGGTTATGATATGTCTAACTTCAATGCTTACTTAGAAGAATTTAAAACTAAAATAGATCTTAATAAAATAGGTTGTATTCATATTAATGATTCTAAAAACCCTCTAGGTTCCCATAAAGATCGTCATGAAAATATTGGTATAGGTTGTATTGGTTTTACTAACTTAATAAATATTATCTATAACGAACAACTAGCTAATATTCCTAAAATACTAGAAACTCCTTACATAGGTGAGAATGATGAAGATAAAGAACGTATCTATCCTCCATATCGTTTTGAAATAGCGATGATTTTAAATAAAGAGTTTGATCCTGATTTTAGAAATAAAATAAGAACATATTATAAGAAGTAAGAAATTACTTCTTTTATCATAAATATATACACAAACAAATGTATTATGATATAATAATGAAAGAAAGAAGAATTATTATGGAAAATTTATTTAGTGAAGTAGAAAATGAAATCTATAAACCATTAGCTGAAAAAATGCGTCCTAAATCATTAGATGATTTTATCGGTCAAGAAGATGTTGTTGGTAAAAATTCTCCCTTACGTGAAATGATAGAAAACGATACTATCACATCAATGATATTTTGGGGTCCCCCTGGTGTCGGTAAAACAACCTTAGCTAAAATAATCGCCCATAAAACTAATTCTGTCTTTAAACAATTAAGTGCAGTTACCTCAGGTGTTAAAGATATCAAAAGTATTATTGATGAAGCTTCATTTAATAAAGCAAATGGTCTTAAAACTATTTTATTTGTTGATGAAATCCATCGCTTTAATAAAGCTCAACAAGATGCTTTCTTACCATATGTCGAAAATGGTGATATTATCTTAATTGGTGCTACTACAGAAAATCCTTCTTTTGAAGTAAATAGTGCTTTACTATCTCGTACTAAAGTTTATGTTTTAAATAGTTTAAGTATTGATAATTTAAAAACAATCTTAAAAAATGCTATAAATAATGAAAATAATCTTCATAAAGTAAAAATTGTAACTAACGAAGAAACTTTAGAAGCTATTGCTAACTTAAGTAGTGGTGATGCTAGAAATGCCTTAAATACTTTAGAAAATTTAATAACCGTAGCTCCTACTAAAAACAATAAAAAAAATATTACTAAAGATTTACTTTCTAATATGTTTAAAGGTAAAACTTTCCTTTATGATAAAAAAGGGGAGGAACACTATAATTTAATATCGGCCTTACATAAATCAATGCGTAATAGTGATCCTGATGCCGCCCTTTATTATCTAGCTAGGATGCTAGAAGCTGGGGAAGACCCTTTATATGTTGCAAGACGCCTTATTCGTTTTGCTTCTGAAGACATTGGTTTAGCAAACCCTAATGCTTTATTACAAGCTACGGCGGCTTATGAAGCGGCCCATTATAATGGCATGCCTGAATGTAATGTAAATCTTGCTCAAGCAGTTGTTTATTTAAGCGTCTCTCCTAAATCTAATTCTTTATATACCGCTTATGAAACAGTTAAAAAAGATGCCATCCGTACTGCCAATGTTAAAGTCCCATTAAATCTTCGTAATGCTGTAACTAAACTAGATAGTGAACTAGGTTATGGTGCCAACTACCAGTATGCTCATAATACAACTAATAAAATAACTAACATGCAATGTTTACCAGATGAATTAAAAGATAAAAAGTATTATCATCCTTCTAATATTGGTAAAGAAAAAGCTATTAGTGAAGAACTAAAAAATATTGAAAGAATTAAAAATAACTTAAAAAATGATTAGAACTCTAATCATTTTTTTATAAATAACTTCCATACTTAATACTATATTCTTTAATTAATTTCTTAATTTTATTAAAATTATCTTCGGAAAACTTATCACGATATTTATCTATATCAAACATTCCATGATTACTTAAAACACTCTGCCAATTCTTTTTAATAAAATTATAAGCAAAATTTAATTCACTTTCTGATAAACCAATTCCTTTAGTAATTGCTAAATTATTTAAATCATTAATTGTTAAGTTATTTATATATCTTTCTATTAAAGCAAACATCATATCACCTATAAATATTGTATGAATAAACAATAAAAATTAATACTAATAATAGGTGAAATATATGAAAAAAGTTTATTTAATAATTATTTTTATTCTTTTTACTATTATTACATCTCGTTACTTATATTTATCTATCTATAAACATGATTACTATTATGAAAAATATTTAAATGCTACTAATAAAATTGTCTATGGCCTTAATGCTCCCCGTGGACGTATTCTAGATCGTAATGGTAAAGTCTTAGTAGATAATATTGGTATTAATACTATTGTATATCATAACTTTGATAATAATGATTCACTTACTATTGCTAAAAAATTACTTACTATCTTAGATAATCCAGAAGAAGCTTCTTTAGAAGAACAAAAAAACTATTACTTAAAATATAATAATACTGATAATTTACTAACTACTAAAGAACAAGAATTATATGAAAGACGTAAACTAACTCCTAAAGAAGTAGAAACTATTAAATTAAATCGTCTAGATAAATATTTAAATTACACTAAAGAAGAAAAACAATTAATTCGTTTATATTACTTATTAAATAATGGTTACTTTTATGATAATAAAATAATTAAATTAGATTCTTCTAATAAAGAATGTGCTTTAGTAAATGAAGCTAATCTACCTGGATTAACTTGTGAATATACTACTAAAAGAATATATTTATATGATACTTTAAATGATATATATGGTAAAGTAGGTCCTATTACCAAAGAAAATAAAGATTATTATTTAAATGAAGGCTATTCCTTAAATGATAGTGTTGGTTTAAGTTATTTAGAAAAACAATATGATTCTTATTTACGAGGTACTAAAGCTAAATACTATGTTAATGATGATAATACTTTAACTCTAATAAGTTCATCAAAACAAGGTAATGATTTAATCCTAAGTATAGATATAGATTTACAATTAAAAATAAATGATATTTTAAAAAAATATTTAAAACAAGCATCTAAATATAAACATACTGAATATTTTAATAGTTCATATGTTATAGTAAGTGATCCTTCAACAGGAGAAATAATTGCTAGTACGGGATTATCTAAAATAAAAGATACCTACTATGATATAACAACTAATATCTTAACATCTTCTTTTACAGTTGGTTCGGCTATCAAAGGAGCATCTCATACTGTAGGTTATCAAAATAATCTAATTAATATTGGCAAAAAAATAAATGATTCTTGTGTTAAATTATACTTAGTACCAGCCAAATGTTCTTATAAAAAATTAGGTTTAATAGATGATATAACCGCTTTAAAGACATCTAGTAATTACTATCAATTTATGACAGCTATCAAATTAACTGGTAATACATATAAATATAATATGAAACTACCTGTAACAGAAAAACACTTTGATATATATCGTAATACATTTGCTTCCTTTGGTTTAGGTTCTAAAACCGGTATTGATTTAGAAAATGAATCAACTGGTATTAAAGGTAGTGCTATAGCCCCAGACTTACTTCTCAATTTAAGTATTGGTCAATATGATACATATACTCCCTTACAATTAACTAATTATATTAATACTATTGCTATGGATGGTAAAAGATATGCTCTTCATTACTTAAAAGAAGTAAAGAATAATAATAAAACTATATATACCTATGAACCTATATTATTAAACGAAGTTACTTCTAACTTTAAACGTCTTAAAGAAGGTTTTAAACAAGTAGTTAATAATGGTACAGGAAGTGGTTATACTGATAAAAAATATAAACCAGCTGGTAAAACAGGTACTTCAGAAGTAGTATATCAAAAAGGCTTAACTACTATAAACCATACCTATGTTATGTATGCTCCATATGATAAACCTAAATATTCTATTGTCGTTTTAAGTCCAAATATTTCATATAATAATAAAAAAGATAACTATATAGCACCTATAAATCGCTATATTTCTAAAGAAGTAAGCAAATTAGTATTTGAAAAATAAAAAATATATGATACAATAGGAACGGATTAAAAAAGGAGGGCAGTACTATGGCAAAAAATGAAAATAGACCAAATATTACTCTAGTTTGTACAGAATGCAAACATGAAAATTATGTTACCCAAAAGAACAAAAAAAATACTCCAGATAAATTAGAACAAAAGAAATATTGTAAATGGTGTAATAAAACAACTGTTCATAAAGAAAAGAAATAGTTAGGGGTGTAAAAGATGAACGGCTTAATTAATATTAATGATATTAAAAACGGAATGACTATAATTTACGATGGTAAATTATATTTAGTTCAAAGTTTCCAACATGTTAAACCTGGTAAAGGTGCTGCTTTCATGAAAGTTAAAATGCGTAACTTAAAAACAGGTACTATTATTGAAGAAACTATTAATAGTAGTGTTAAAGTTGAAAAAGCGCATGTTGATAAGAAAAAAATGGTTTATCTATACAATAGTGGAACAGGTTATGTCTTCATGGATAATGAAACATATGAACAAATTGAAATATCTGAAGATAAATTAACTGAAGAAAAGAAATTCTTAAAAGAAAATCTTGAAGTTCAAATTGATTTCTATCAAGGTGAAATCATTGGTGTAACATTACCTGAAAAAATTGAATTTGTTGTTGCTGAAACAACTGAAGCTGTTAAAGGTAATACAACTAATAATGCTCAAAAAGATGCTACATTAGAAAATGGCTATGTTGTTAAAGTCCCATTATTCATTACTCAAGGTGAAAAGATTATTGTATCTACACTAGATGGTAAATATTCAAGTAGAGCTTAATAAAGCTCTTTTTTCATGCTTAAATAAATATTCTAAAGAATAATAATAAATGATATAATTTATGTATAGGTTGATAATATAATTGTCAAAAGAATTGTCAAAATATTGCAAATTACTACCAACTTTTCTTATCTATGATAGAATATAATGTATAAAGGAAAAAAGACATTCATAGAAATAAATAAGGTGATCATATGTTTAAATACAAAGGAATTAAAGTAAACTATAAAGACTTTGGTCAAAAAGATAAAAGTCCCATTGTTTATTTACATGGATGGGGTCAAAACATTGCTATGATGGAACCTATAGCAAAACCATTTACAGAAACACATCGTTTAGTTATTCTTGATTTACCTGGTTTTGGTAATTCTGATGAACCAGAAGAAGCTTGGGATTTAGAAGAATATGTTAATATGTTAAAAGCTTTATTAGATTATCTAGGTATTAAAAAACCTAATCTAATAGGTCATTCTTTTGGCGGTAAAATAAGTATCTTATATGCTTCTAAATATGATACAGAAAGACTTATTCTTTTATCTAGTCCCTTTAATATCAAACTTAAAACACCTTCCTTAAAAGTTCGTGTTTTAAAAAAAGCTAAAAGTATACCTGGTTTAGGTAAATTAGCTGAAAAAATGAAACAACATATTGGGTCAACTGATTATAAAAATGCATCTCCTATAATGCGTGATATTTTAGTTAAACATGTTAATACTGATTTAACTGAAAATGCTAAACAAATTAAATGTCCAACCTTTATAATATGGGGCGATAAAGATGAAGCAGTTCCTGTAGCTGATGCTTACGAACTAGAAAAACTTATTCCTGATAGTGGTCTTACTATCTATGAAGGATGTACCCATTATGCTTACCTAGAAAGACTAGGTCAAACTAATTCCATAATTAAATCATTTATAAAATAGGAAGTGAAGTTTATGTGGTTATTTTTAATTACTATCTTAATTTATTTAATACATATAACAATTATTAGTACTAAATCATTACATATGTTACAACAAAATAGATACAATAGAGGTTATCGATATATAAAATGGATATTAAAAAATTATCAAGATAATTTTCTTAATCTAAACTTATTATTTTTAATATTTATTTTAACTTCATTAAATGAAACTTTAAATACTATATCTCCCTATATATTTATTGTAATTTATCTTTTCTTAACATATGTCTTTATTAATGAAAGAAAAAAAGAAGTAGCTAAACTTCCTTTAAAATATACAGCTCGTATTCAAAGATTAATTATTACTAATACTCTTATTTATTTAATACCTATACTTATAATAATCTTTAATTATAATGAAGAATATCTAAGCATATATTATCTTATCTTAGGTTTCTTATCTTTTATAAATTATTTTATCTTATTAGTAGATAACGTTATAAATAGACCAGTAGAACATTTAGTAAGTCTTCATTTTGACCATCAAGCCCGTCAAAAACTTGCTAGTATGACGGATATGGAAGTAATTGGTATTACAGGTAGTTATGGTAAAACAAGTACTAAAAATATCGTAAATGATATATTAAGTGTTAAATATAATGTTTATAAAACTCCAGCTAACTATAATACACCATATGGTCTTATGATAACGATTAATGATTATCTAGATCCATATAATGATTACTTTATTGCTGAAATGGGTGCTTGTAAAAAAGGTGATATCAAAGAACTATGCGATTTAGTGCATCCTAAATATGGTATCTTAACTCGCATTGGTTTAGCTCATTTAGAAACTTTTGGTTCTGAACAAGCTATTGAAGATACTAAATTTGAACTAATTGAATCTTTACCAAGTGATGGTATAGGTATCTTAAATGGTGATGATGAAAAACAACTAAAACATCATCTTCGTAATGATTGTCGTATCTTATGGATAGGTATTGATAATCATAAAGTAGATTGTTATGCCAAAGACTTAGAATTAACTTATAAAGGAACCAAATTTAAAGTTAAATTTAAAGATGATAAAGAAGAATACTTATTTGAAACTAAATTACTAGGTCGTAATAACATCTATAATATCTTAGCTAGTATAACATTAGGTCGTGCTTTAGGTATGAAAATAACTGACTTACAAAAAGCAGTTAAACGTGTAATGCCTGTTGAACATCGCTTGTCTTTATCTAAATACTATGATATTAATTTAATAGATGATGCTTATAATTCTAACCCTATGGGTTGTAAAATGGCTTTAGAAGTTCTAAGTATGATGCCTGGTAAACACATCGTTGTAACCCCTGGTATGATTGAAGTTGGATCTAAAGAAGAAGAAGTAAATCGTGAATTTGGTATGGAAATAAGTATTAGTAAAGTTGATGAAGTCATCTTAATTGGTGAAGAAAAAACTAAACCAATATATGAAGGTTTACTAAAAGGTAAATTCCCTATAGAACATATTCATGTATTAAATGATGTTATGGATGCTTTCCCTCTTATGATGAAATTAAAAGATAAAGAAACTTATGCGTTACTAGAAAATGATTTACCAGATTCATTTAATGAAAAAAATAAGGAGTGATATAAAATGATAAAAGTTGGTGTAATTTTTGGAGGAGAATCAGTTGAACATGAAGTAAGTATTATTACAGCTGTTCAAGCTATGAATTATATAGATACAAGTAAATACGAAATAGTTCCAATCTATATTGGTAAAGATCGTAACTGGTATACTGGTTCTGCCTTACGTGATATGGCTACATATAAAGATTTAAATAATATTTCTTATATGGCTAAAGAAGTAACTTTAACTAGAAAAAATGATAAATTTATTCTTCAAAAGAAAAGAGGTCTTTTTAAAGGTACAGCTAATACTATTGATGTTGCTTTTCCTATTGTTCACGGTAAAGGTGTTGAAGATGGTTCCTTAGCTGGTTACTTAGAATCTTTAGGTATCCCATATGTTGGTCCTAGTATGTTAGGAGCATCTATTGGACAAGATAAAGTAGTTCAAAAACAAATAATGGCTGCATCTGGTATTCCAGTAGTTGACTATGTATGGTTTTATGATACAGAGTATCAAACAGATGAAGATAAGATTCTAAAAGATATTAAAAAATTAGGATACCCAGTTATAGTTAAACCAGCTCGTTTAGGTAGTAGTGTTGGTATTGAAGTAGCTAAAGATGAAAAAGAAGTTAAAGAAGCTATTGAAGAAGCTATTAAATACGATGAAAAGATTGTTGTTGAAGCAATGGTTGAAAACTTAAAAGAAGTTGATTGTGCTGTAGTAGGTAACTACGAAGATATGGAATGTTCCCTAATCGGTGAAATGCTAACAGATAATGACTTTTTAACATTCGAAGATAAATACCTTGGTCATGGTAGTAAAAAGACTGGTCCTAAAAATCAAACAGGTGGTAAAGTTACAACAAGTGGTTTTAAAATCCCTGCTGACTTAGATAAAGAAATAGAAGAACAAATCTATAAATATTCTAAAGAAGCTTTTAGATGTTTAAATCTAAGTGGTGTAACTCGTTTTGACTTCTTAGTAGATACTAAAGCCAAAAAAGCTTATGTAAATGAACCAAATACTATTCCTGGTTGCTTAGCTTTCTTCTTCTTTACTCCAAAAGGTAAGAAGTATCCAAAACTACTAGATGAATTAATAAAAGGTGCTATTAAAGAATATAAAACATCTAAGAAAAAAGTAACTAGTTTTGATTCAAATGTTTTAAGTACCTTTGATGGCTCTAAAGGTGCTAAAGGTACCAAAGGCAAAATGATGTAAGTAGATGAAAATCTACTTTTTTTATTGCTTAAATATTTATTAGTTTACGTAAATTGACACACTCTATAACTCTGAAAAGGTAAAAAACATTTACAAGATGGGGAATATAAAGTATTATTATTGTAGACAGTGGTACATTGTGGAGGAAAGTGGGGGATTTGAAAATGTTTATGGGCGAATATCATCATAATATTGATGACAAAGGACGACTTATAATTCCTGCCAAATTCCGTTCTGAACTCGGGGAAAAATTCATTGTAACTCGTGGCTTAGAAAAATGCTTATATGTCTATTCAGAATCTGAATGGGATAATATAGTTGCCAAATTAAAAACTCTACCTTTTACCAAAAAAGACGTTCGTACGTTCATCAGATCCTTCTTTTCTGGTGCCACTGAATGTGAATTTGATCGCCAAGGTCGAATTAACATTACCTCCCCATTGGTTAGTTACGCCGATATTACCAAAGAATGTGTAGTTATCGGCGCTAACGACCGTATTGAAATATGGTCAGAAGAAGGTTGGAATAACTTTTTCTTAGAAAATCAAGATAAAATAGAAGATATTGCTGAAAATCTATTTAATGGGAGTGTTCTAGATGAAACATTATAGTGTTTTACTTAATGAATCAATCGCTGGCTTAAATATTAAAGAAGATGGCATTTATGTTGATGCTACCTTAGGATATGGTGGTCATAGTAGTGAAATCTTAAAAAGACTTACAACTGGTCACTTATATGCTTTTGATCAAGATATTGAAGCTATAAACTCATCTAATGAACGACTTTCAAAAATAAGTAATAACTACACTTTAATCCATTCTAACTTTGTTAACCTAACTAAAGAATTAGAACAATATGGTATTACTAAAGTAGAAGGTATTATCTTTGATTTAGGTTTATCAAGTCCTCAAATAGATAATAAAGAACGTGGTTTTACTTTTATGGAAGATGCTCCTTTAGATATGCGTATGGATTCATCAAAAGAATTTGATGCTAAAAAAGTAGTAAATACTTATAGTATCGAAGAACTAAGTAAAATATTTTACCTATATGGTGAAGAAAAAATGTCTAAATTCATTGCTAAGAAAATAGTAAGTGAAAGACTAAACAAAGAAATAAAAACAACAAAAGAGCTAGTAAAAATCATTGAATCAGCTGTCGGTGCTAAATACTTTAATAAATTTCATCCTGAAAGACAAATCTTCCAAGCTATTAGAATTGAAGTAAATAGTGAATTAACTGTCTTATCAAGTGTCCTACCTGATGCAATAGATTTATTAAATAAAGAAGGAAGAATATGTGTAATAACATTTCATTCCTTAGAAGATCGTATAGTTAAACAACTATTTAAAAAAGAAAGTGAAATAGATGACTTGGTTAAAGGTTTACCAAGTATCCCATTAGAATATCAACCAAGAATTAAATTAGTTAATAAAAAACCTATTCTTCCAAGTATGGAAGAACTAAATGAAAATTCACGTAGTAAGAGTGCTAAATTAAGAATAATAGAAAGGGTCTGATAGTATGACAAATGTAAAGAAAGTAAAGCCAAAAAAGAGCTTAAAACTAAGGAATTTCCTAGAAAGTGAAAAGGCTATCTACTTTGCTATCATTTTTATAATACTTGCAATTCCTGTTTGTAACGTTTATACTAAAGCTATACTATCAGAAAGTAGTATCGCTCGTGAAAAAGTAGAAAATAAGATCAAAGAGCAAGAAGGAATTAATGATGGCTTAAAGATGGAAATAAGTGAACTTGCTTCCTTAGATAAAATCCAAATGATAGCTGCTGAAAATGGTCTTACTTACGAAAATAGTAATATAAAGGTTGTAACGAGCGAATAATTTAGGGAGTTAATGACTATGAAAAGAAAAAACAGTACAATAAATATTAGTAAAATAATTTCTATTGTTCTAGTTTTTTCTTTTTTTGCTATTATAATAAAATTGTCTTTTGTTTCTTTATCTAAAGAAACAGATGGAGTAGACTTAACAGCTTTTGTTGAAGCTCGTAATACTGAAGAAGAAATTCTCCCAGCTAAAAGAGGCAATATATATACTATAGATGGTGAAATACTAGCTCAAAATGTTAATTCATTTACGGTTGTAGCTTATTTATCACCATCAAGAACTAAAGATGAAAAAAATCCTCAGCATGTAGTTAATAAAGAACAAACAGCATCTCTTTTAGCGCCAATTTTAAATATGACTGAAGAAAATATTTTAAATTTATTAAATCGTAATGTTTACCAAGTAGAATTAGGACCAGGTGGTCGTGATATATCATCTGTTACTAAAAAACAAATCGAAGCTTTAGCATTGCCTGGTATTGGATTTATCGAAACATCTAAAAGATATTATCCATTAAGTACTTTTGCTCCTTATGTCGTTGGTTTTGCTGCTCGTGATCCAGATGATGCTAGTGCTCCAATTACTGGTAAAATGGGTATAGAAGCTTATTACGATGAAGAATTACAAGGTATTAATGGTAAAAAGATTTATCAAAAAGATGCTTATGGTTATACAATGCCTATTCAAAATAATAACGTCATAACTGAACCAGCTAAAAATGGTCAAGATATTTATTTAACTATTGATAGTAATATTCAATTATTTGTTGAAAATGGTATTAAAGAATTTTCTTCTACTCATCAAATGGATTGGTTAACTATGGCAGTTATGGATGCTAAAACTGGTGCTATCTTAGCATCAGGTTCTAATCCAAGCTTTAATTTAAATAAACTAGATATTAAAGAATATTTAAATCCTCTAACTTCATATCAATATGAACCAGGTAGTACGATGAAAATTTTTTCCTTCTTAGCAGCAATGGAAAATGATGCTTACGATGGTAATGCTAAGTATCAATCTGGTATTAGATACGTTGATGATGCTCGTATCCAAGACTATAATGGTCATGGTTGGGGTGTTATTACATACGATGAAGGCTTTTCATATTCATCTAATACAGCAGCTACTGACCTAGCTTTAAAAATAGGTCGTGAAAAACTATATAATTTTTATGATAGTTTAGGATTTGGTAAAACAACTGGTATTACTTTACCTAGTGAAGCTGATGGTAGTATAGACTTTACTTATCGTACTGAACTAGCTACTGCTTCCTTTGGTCAAGGTATAACAACCACTCCCATCCAAAACCTTCAAGCTTTAACTATCTTAGTAAATGATGGGGTAGAACTTCAACCATACATCGTAGAAAAAATCGTTGATAGCGATACTAAAGAAGTTACATACCAACATGAACGTACTGAATTAGGTCAAAAAGCTTCTAAAGAACATACTGATAAAATGTTATCAATGATGTATGATGTTGTATGGAATGGTAAAACTGATGCTCGTTACTATCGTAGTGATAACATTGTTATCGCTGGTAAAACAGGAACAGCTCAGTTTACAGGAGCAGATGGTAAATATAAAACTGGTACTTATGATTATATCCGTAGTTTTGCTGGAATATTCCCTTATGAAAATCCTCAATACATCATATATGTTTCAGTCAAAAGATATACTGGCAGTATCAAAGAATATGCTAATATGATAACTAAAATAGTTGAAGAAATCGCTAAATACAAAAATATTTCTAAATCTATTGAAAAAGTTGATAGTAGTAAAATAATTACGATGGACAAATATATTAGTAGTGAAACTACTATTACTGAAGAAAAATTAAAGAAATTAAATTTAAATGTTATTAAATTAGGTAATGGTAAATTTATTATTAATCAATATCCAACTTATGGTAGTACTATTCTAGTTGGTAACAAAGTCTTCTTAATTACTAATGACTCTGAATATAAAATGCCTGATATTAAAGGATGGAGTAGTAGTGAAGTAATTACATTATGTAAATTATTAAATATAAAATATGAATTAACTGGTTATGGTAATGTAACTGAATCATCTATTAAACCAGATACTACTATCACAAATGATTTAGTTTTAAAAGTTAAATTAAATTAAAAAAATGTAGATTCAAATCTACATTTTTATTATGTCTTCAGGATCTAACTCTACATCGCGACGAGTAAGTATTTCATAACCATCTTGGGTAACCAAAACTGTATGTTCAAAGTGAGCACTATTTTTATCATCATCTGTACAAATTGTCCAATCATCATCTAACATATAAATATCAGCTGTTCCTAAATTAAGCATTGGTTCAACAGCAATAACATTACCAGCATGTAAGATAGGTCCTTTGCCTTCTGTTCCATAATTAGGAACATCTGGCTCTAAATGAACTTTATCTCCAACTCCATGACCAACTAACTCTCTAACAACTCCTAAATTATATTTTTTAGCTACTTTAGATACCGCATGACCAATATCACCAACTGAACAACCATCATGTATTGCAGCTAAGCCAGCCATTAAAGCTTCCTCTGTTTCTTTAAGTAACTTTTCATCCTTTAAACTTCGTGGCGTTCCAACAATATAACTCCATGCTGAATCTCCGTGATAACCTTGATAGCAAGCTCCAATATCTAACTTAACAATATCTCCCTCTCTTAATTTACGATGAGAAGGAATTCCATGAACTACTTCATTATTAACACTTATACAAATACTTCCAGGAAAACCATATAAACCTTCAAAAGAACAAGTACAACCTTTACTTTCAATAAATGATTTAGCTAAACGATCTAATTCCTTAGTACTAATTCCTGGTTTAATAAATTGTTGTAAATACTTATGCGTAAGTCCCACAATTCTTCCAGCTTCTCTTAATTTATTAATTTCATCTTCAGTTCTTACAACTATCATCATTACATCCCCAATTCCCTAATATTATAACACAATAAACCTATCTTTTTTAAAAAACTTTGGTATAATAAATTAGGTGGTTACAATGAAAATAATAATCGTCGGAATAGGTAAACTTGGTGAATACCTAGCTAAAAGCTTAGTTAATGAAGGTAATGAAGTAACTTTAATAGACCTTCATTTTAAAAGTAATAAATCTATCATTAATAATGAAGATGTTAATTATATTAATGGTAATGGCTTAGATTCATCTATCTTAGAAGAAGCTGGTATTAAAGATACTGATATCTTAATAAGTGTTATGGAACAAGATGAACAAAATGTTATGTGTTCCTTACTAGGTAAAAAACTAGGTGCTAAAAGAACTATTGCTCGTATAAGAACCCCTGAATATGCAAACTCAATTAATATTTTAAAAGAAGAATTAGGTCTTTCTATGTCCATTAATCCTGAATTAATGACTGCTGATTATATCGCTCGTATCCTAAGTATTCCTAGCGCTATAGATGCTACTACTTTCTTTAAAAACCGAATTCTAATGATATCTTTAATTGTAAAAGAAAATAGTAAATTAGAAGGTCATACTATTCATAGTTTATCTAAAAAACTAAATAATAGAACGATTATTTGTGCTATTAAAAGAAATGAAGAAATAATAATTCCTCGTGGTAATACTAAGATTCAAGTAGGAGATAAACTATATGTAACTGGTACTCAATTAGATATTAATTCTTTATTAAAATATTCTAAATTAGTTGAAGAAAAAACCAAAAGAGTTATTATAAGTGGTGGTTCTAATACAGCAATTTATTTAACTAAAAAACTTCTAGCTATGGGAATGTCTGTTAAAATAATTGAAATAGATGAAGAAAGATGTAAATTCTTAAGTTCTATCTTACCTGGTGCTTTAATTATAAATGGTGATGTTTCAGATCAAAACCTATTATATGAAGAAGGAATTGAAGTATGTGATGCTTTTATTTCTCTAAATAGTATAGATGAAGAAAACATAGTTTATTCAATGTTTGCTTCTCGTCTTAAAGTACCTAAAATAATTACTAAAATAAATCATATTGATTTAGATGGTGTAGTAGGTGAAGCTAAAATAAATACAGTCATAACCCCTCATAAAATTGCTTCTCGTGAAATAGTAAGATATGTTAAAGCTATGCAAAATAGTGCTACAAGTAGTTCTGAATCAACATATCGTTTTGATAATGATAACTTTGAAATGCTAGAATTTAAAATAAAAAAAGATTTTAATGGTCTTAATAAATCTATTAGAGATTTAAAACTTAAAAAAGATTTATTAATCGTTGCTATCATGCATGGTAAAAATATTATCTTCCCTAATGGTAGTGATATTATTGAAAATGGAGATACTGTAATAATAGTTAATAATAAGCATAATATTAATGATATAAATGATATATTGGAGTAGCATATGAAAAATACCTTAATATATAAATATATTGGTAAAGTCTTAATTGGTTTATCAATTATCTTAGTATTTCCTATCTTCGTCGCCTTTTATTATCACGAACCTATCAAAGGTTTTATTATTCCTTTATTAATTAGTTTAATTATTGGTTTTATCTTAACTAGATTTAAATGTGAAAATAAACATCTCTATGCTAAAGATGGCTTTATAATCGTCGCTTTAGCTTGGGTTATTATTAGTATTTTAAGTTCTATACCATTTATTATTACTTGTCATATATCATTTATTGATGCTTTCTTTGAAGCCGTTTCTGGTTTAACAACTACAGGAGCTACTATCTTTGAAGAAGTAGAACATTTAAATAAAAGTATCTTATTCTGGCGTAGCTTTACTCATTTCTTAGGAGGTATGGGTGTTTTAGCTTTTGTAATGGCTATTATACCATTATCTCATAACGATAAATCAATGCATGTTTTAAAAGCTGAAATGCCAGGACCTAGTGTTGCTAAATTAGTTCCTAGTCTTAAAAAAACATTATTTTACTTATATTTTATTTACATAGCTTTAACTATTATTGAAATAATCTTACTTTTAATAGGACATCTAAACTTATTTGATAGTATCTTAACTGCTTTTGGTACAGCAGGTACAGGAGGTTTTTCTTCCTTTAACGATAGTTTAGCTTCATATACTATCTTTAATAAATATGTCGTAGCTATTTTCATGTTCTTATTTGGTGTTAACTTTAATATCTATTTCTTAATCTTAATGAAAGCTTTTAAAAATGCTTTAAAAAGTGAAGAATTAAAAACATATTTCTTAATCTTTATATGTTCTATAATAATTATCTTTATTAATAGTTATCATTTATTTAATAACTTATTTGAAGCTTTTACAAGCATCTTCTTCCATACTAGTTCAATTATAACTAGTACAGGCTATAGCATTGGCGATATTAATATCTTACCAACTACAAGTCGTATTATCTTAATATTACTTATGTTAATAAGTGCTTGTGCTGGTAGTACTTGTGGTGGTTTTAAAGTAGCTCGTTTAATAATTGTTTGTAAAACAATTAAAAGAGATTTCTTAAAAACAATTCATCCTAATAGTGTTCATACTATAACATTTGAAGGTAAAGTAGTAGAAGAAGATACCATCAAAAATACTTGTACTTTCATGTTTTTATATATCTTATTATTACTAAGTATTATGTTTATTGTAAGTTTTGATGGTTTTTCTTTAGAAACTACTCTTAATGCTGTTGCTGCTACCTTTGCTAATGTCGGTTTATGTTTTAATATAAATAACTTTAGTATTTTTAGTTCATTATCTAAATTTGTATTAAGTATTGGAATGCTACTAGGTCGTCTAGAAATCTTCCCTATAATAACCTTATTTACTAGTTTAAAACTAAAAAAGTAAAAAAACTATAATAACATTGCAATAATAGCATAAAATTAATATAATATTAATGATGTATAGGAGTTTTAAGTAAAGGAGAATAGAAGTGTTAGAATTAAAAAAAATAACTAAAATATATGAAGTTGCTGGATCTAATCAAAAAGCTTTAAATAAAATAGATATTAAATTTCGTCGTAGTGAATTTGTCTCTATTTTAGGTCAAAGTGGTAGTGGAAAAACAACTTTATTAAATATTATTGGTGGTTTAGATGAATATACTAGTGGAGACTTAATAATAAATGGTGTTTCTACTAAAAACTATACTGATCGTGATTGGGATACTTATCGTAATCATCGTGTTGGTTTTGTCTTCCAAAGTTATAATCTAATTCCCCATCAAACAGCTTTACAAAACGTTGAACTTGCTTTAACTTTATCTGGTATAGGTAAAGAAGAACGTCGTAAAAGAAGTATTGCTGTCTTAAAAAAAGTTGGTCTTGAAAAACAAATGCATAAAAGACCAAATCAAATGTCTGGTGGCCAAATGCAAAGAATTGCTATTGCTCGTGCTTTAGTAAATGATCCCGATATCTTACTTGCTGATGAACCAACTGGAGCCCTAGACTCAGAAACTAGTTTACAAGTTTTAGATTTATTAAAAGATATTGCTAAAGATAAACTAGTTATCATGGTAACTCATAATCCTGAGTTAGCTGTTAATTACTCAACTCGTATCGTTAAATTATTAGATGGTGAAATAACTGATGATACTAATCCATTTGATGGTAATGAAGAAGAAGTAGTTGAATCATCTTCTAAACATCAAAAAACTCAAATGAGTTTTAAAACAGCTTTATCCTTAAGTTTAAATAACTTAATGACTAAAAAAGGTCGTACAATCTTAACCGCTTTTGCTGGAAGTATTGGTATTATTGGAATAGCTCTTATTTTATCATTATCTCATGGTATTCAAAAATATATTGATAAGACAGAAGAAGAAACTCTTAGCTCTTATCCATTAAATTTAGAAAAAGAATCAGTAGATATGTCATCTTTAATTATGAATATGACTGGTAATGTTGAAGACCATAATTATGATGATGATAAAATTCATTCCTTAAATATTATGGGTGATTTATTTACTACCTTAACTCAAGAAGTTAATCGTAATGATTTAAAAGCATTTAAAGAATATTTAGAAAGTGATAAAACTAATATTAAAGATTACACTTCTTCTATTGAATATTCTTATAATGTTACTTTAAATCTATATAAAAATGATTCAGAAAAAATTCTTCAAGTTAATCCAACTAAAGTCTTTGATGCTTTAGGTATGGGTACATCTAATATGTCTAGTGTTTATAGTATGTATATGTCTAGTTACGATGTCTTCTATGAATTACTAAATAATGAAGAATTACTTCATCAACAATTCGATATTGTTGATGGTCGTTGGCCAGAAAAATACAATGAAGTAGTTTTATTAGTTAATGAAAACAATGAAATATCTGATTATACATTATATAGTTTAGGTATCTTAGATCAAGATTACTTAAAAGAACAATTTACTAATATGACAACTGGTAAAGAAGTAAAATTTGATAATACTTCATATACAACTGATGAATTATTAAATTTATCATTTAAATTATTACTAAATACTGATTATTATGAAAAGAGTAATGGTATATGGATTAATAAATCTTCAGATGAAACTTATATGAAGAAAAAATTAAAAGAAGCTGAAGAAATTAAAATAGTTGGTATTATTAAAGCTAACGAAGAATCTGTAAGTACTTCATCAAGTCCAGGTATGGTTGGTTATACTCATGAACTTATGGAACATTTAATTAATAAAATAAATGAAGAACCAATAGTTAAAGATCAACTAGCTAATCCTGAAATAAATGTCTTTACTGGTCGTGAATTTACTACTAATAATACTTTTGATATTAATAGTCTAAGTAAAGAACAACTAGCTTACTTCCAAAGCTTATCACAAGAAGAACTAGCTGAATACATGCAAACTTATAGTAGTAATATGACATCTAGTTACGAAGAAAATCTAACTAAATTAGGTATTGCTGATTTAGATGATCCAGATTATATTTATATTTATCCTAAAGATTTTGATTCTAAAGAAGAAATAGTTAAAATAATTGATGAATATAATGAAGGTAAAGAAGAGGAAGACCAAATAACATATACTGATATAGTAGGTGTTATGATGAGTTCTGTATCTACAATTGTTAATGTAATTAGTAGTGTCTTAATAGCTTTCGTTGCTATAAGTTTAATTGTTTCATCAATCATGATTGCTATAATTACATATATTTCTGTTATTGAAAGAACTAAGGAAATTGGTATTTTAAGAGCCATTGGAGCTTCTAAAAAGGATGTTTCACGTGTCTTTAATGCTGAAACCCTTATTGAAGGTTTAACAGCTGGTGTTATGGGAATTCTTGTTACAATAATTTTAAATATTCCAATAAATATAATTATTAAACATGTTGTTAATATAAGTAACATTTCTGTTTTACCAGTAAATGGTGCTGTTATCTTAATAATTATTAGTGTCTTCTTAACTGTTATTGCTGGTTTCATTCCAGCTAAGATAGCTTCTAAGAAAGACCCAGTAGTTGCTCTAAGAACTGAATAGAATATACGTCAAGTATATTCTTTTTTTAAACTTCAAGCATATAATAAAAAAATCAGTCTAAACTAAAATTAGAGATTGCTATTAATTTATAAAAAGTTTATAATAAAGATAGTAGAAAGTAGTGGAGTCTATGGAAAGAAAGTATATATATATAATTATTGTTCTTTTATCCATAACATTAGTTATTACTGATTATTATGTTAATAGAAGTTTAACAAGTGTTATAAATCCTAATGATTTTAATGCTAATAATAGTTTAAGTATCTATGATGAAGTATCTAATACAGAAAACACTTCCACAAAAGATGTTACTTCATTTACTATTACTAATGTTCAAGATGATAAAAATATTGAAGAATATAAATATAATTTAAGAATTAATAATGTTAAAGGAGTATATAACTATAAACTAGGTAATGAAGATGGTTATATCGTCTTTTCTGCTAATGGTGAAGCTACTATTACAATAAAGAGTAACCAAGTCTTAATAATCTATGATATACCTCTAGATAGCGCTTACTCTATAACTCAAAGTATTAATAATAAATATAAAACTTATATAGGTAATAGTGAAACTAATGTAATAGATGGTGTTGTTACTTCAAATAATAATGTTACATTTAATAATAATGCTATTAATAAGAGTGAAACTAAACCAGAGGTCGAAAATCCTCCTGTTAAACCAAACACTAAACCACAAACTAACCCTAATACAATTGATCAAGTATCATTTGCTGTTATCTTATTAATTGCATCTTTAATCTCTTTGATTATCTTTAATCGCCTTAAAGTTAAAAGATTTGAATAATTCAAATCTTTTTTTTACCAAAAATTTACTTTGTAAAACAAATATTTTTTAGTATAATAATAAATCAAAGAAGGGATTATATGAAAAAACAACTTCATATATTACAAGGATTTATTATCTTAACAATTATTCTTATCTTTGGTTTACTTTCTATTAAATTTATTTATCATATAAGACATGAAAAACTAGATACTACATATATGTGGAATATTGATTTTGAAAACTTACAAGTAAGTGAAGGTAGTAAAGAAGGGAACCTAACTATTAATGATAATGAAGTATCGTTAGATGTCGAACTAGATAACGAAAATGAATTCTATGAATTTACTATTGATGTTACAAATAATGGTACTTTAGATGCTAAGATAAGTGATTTATTCTTTAATATTGAAAATGATAAAAACATCCTTAAATATTCTTTAACATACTTAGATGATCGCCAGATAGCTAAAGATGATATTTTAGCATCTAAAGAAAAGAAAACAATTAAAGTTAAAGTTTATTATCCTATCCAAACTAATAAAGTATACGAAGCTTTAAATTTAAAATTATCATTTAGAATAAACTATACTGCTATAATATAAAATCAATAAAAAAGAAGTGTTAAAACTCATAATAACACTTCTTTTTTCCTATCAAAATATTTATTGACTTCCCTCATAATTTTAGTAGCATATTAAATGGTGCATTATTATGAAAAAAAATCTTTATCTACTTATTCTAATCTTTCTTTGTTTAATTAATTATTCATCCCAAATAAAACAAAAAGAAACTATTACTATCTATGATATCGAAGAAATACCAACGCCTAAAATAATCTCCGATATAAATTATTTATATCCTAATACTAATTTAGTAGGTATTATATCAATTCCTAATACTGATATAAATGAACCCATAGCTCAAGGTAAAGATAATACCTATTACTTATCTCATAATATTTATAATGAAAAAGAACTAGCTGGTTCCATTTTTATCGATTATCGTCTAGATATTAATAAAGATAAAAAAATCATCTTATATGGTCATAATGCTACCTTTTATAATCCTCCATTTCATGAACTAGAAAAATATTATAATGAATCATTTACTAAAAAAAATCGTACTATTAAATTAATAACTTCTAAAAAAGAAAGAACATTTACTATCTTTTCTGTCTTTATAGAACCAACTGATTTTACTTATATGAATCTATCTATTGATGAAGAACACTGGTTAGAACATTTAAAATACTTACAAGATAAATCTTTATATAAATTAGATATTAATTTAAATAAAGATGATAAAATACTTATCTTACAAACTTGTTCTTTTTTAAAAAAATATCAAAATTATCAAGAAAAATATCTCATAATTGTTGCGAAAGAAGAATAAAATATATCAGTTATTTATGTCAAAATTTGTCAATTATTATTAATAAAAAAGTAATCTAATTGATTTTAATTTTTAATATCGATATACTTATTATGCATTGAGGAGAATTACTATGAATAAGAAAAAAATAATTATACTTTTATCAATTATTGCTCTTGTCCTAATAGTTGTCATAGGAATTAAAATAGGTCTAGATTTTCATAAAGAATCTATTATAAAAGAAGATATCAGAAGTATTAATAATGCTATTATAAATTATGATGAATCCTTTGATATTAATAGTATTTTAGAAACTCGTAAAATAAATAGTGGTCATTATAAAGCTGTTGAAGATGCTATTAAAACTTATTATACAGATTTATATAATAATTTAAAAAATATTGCTTTTCTATTAGATTCTGAAAATGAATATAATTACTTAGATATATCTAATATAAAAAGTGATGGACCAACATTTACTAAATCTAAAGATATGATTTCTAATACTAAAGCTCAAATAGATGATTATTATAATTTATTCTTAAAATATTTAACTAATGAAGATTTAAAACTTAATTATATTGCTGATAAAAAATTAGATCGTTACTACGTTAATTTCTACTTAGAATTAACTAGTGAAATAAATGATGAAGTATTAAAAAATAATCTAGCTACCCAATATGAAAAAGCTATTAATAAATTAGATATTTATGAAGAAGCTATAGATTATTTAATAATTAATAAAAGTACTTGGACAATTAAAAATAATACAATTACTTTTAATAAGACAGAGTACTATACTGAATACAATAAAATAACTAATAAATTAAACGAAGGAGTTACAGAGTAACTCTTTTTTATGATATAATATATTATATATGGAGGTTAATTATGGATACAAAAATATTAAGAAATATTAGTTATGGAGTATATCTTGTAAGTAGTAATAGTGATTCTAAAGATGCTGGATGTGTTATTAATACTTTAACTCAAATAACTAGTGAAAATCCATTAGTATCAATAAGTTTAAATAAAGAAAATTATACTAATGAAATAATTAAGGAATCTCATAAATTTATTGTTGCTATCATAAATGAAAAAATAAATCCTAATATTATTTCTACTTTTGGTTTTACTTCATCTAAAGATACCGATAAATTTAAAGATTTTAAATATGATATTGTCGGTAATATTAAAGTAATAAATGAAGGTGTATGTGGTTACCTAGTTTGTGAAGTAGTAAATATCATTGATGCTAATACTCATGATGTAATAATTGCTAAAGTAGTAGATACTAAAAAATATAATGATGAAAAAGAAATGACATATCGTTACTATCACGAAGTAATAAAAGGTAAAGCTCCTAAAAAAGCTCCAACTTATGAAGAAGTAGAAGAACCTAAAACAACCGGTAAATATAAATATGTTTGTGATTTATGTGGTTATGTTCTTGAAACTGATGAAGAACTATCAGATGATTTCATCTGTCCATTATGTGGAGCAGATCGTTCCCATTTCATTAAACAATAAATTTTAATAAACTTCTTTTCTATGATATAATATCTCTTAGCAATAAGAGATATTTTTTATAAATAGGTGATATTATGACAATTAATGAAGATTTATATACATATTTAACTTCATTTGGTTTTACCAAAGAAGAAATAACTAAAGTAGTAGAAACCTTAGTTAATCAAAATAGTTTACAAGAAACTATCTTAAAACATGCTAAAGAAAATAATGCCTACTTAGAAAGTTTAGGTATCGAAAGACCTACTATAATTAAAATGATTGTTTTTTCACCTAATATCTATGGCTTAACTGTTATGAATTTACAAGATAAAATAAAAACCCTACAAGAATTAGGTTATACTTTAGAAAATTGTCTAACTATCATAACATCTTATTCTGAAACATTATGTCTAGCTAAACAATCATTAATTAATAAAGTAGATACCTTAGTAGAATTAAACTATTCTCGAAAAGATGCTTTAAAAATGTTACTAGGTAATGCTAATATCTTTAATTATTCTCCTGAAATGCTTAAATCTCGTCAAAAAGATATTATGAAACTAGGTTATTCTAAAGATGATATGATGCGTATGACAAGAACCATTTCTAAAATATTCAGTTATAGTTATGATAAAATGCAAACATCTTTAACCAATTTAGAATCTATTGGTTATACTAAAGACCAAGCTCATAAAATAGCTAAATTAAATCCCTCTGTCCTAGGACATACTAAAGAATCTTTAGATAATAAAATAAAAGATATAATTAATTTAGGTTATACTAAAAAACAAACATTAAAACTATTATATAAAAGTCCAGCTATCTTTGGTTATAGTATTAATACTTTAAAAGATAAACTAACTGAATTAGTTAATTTAGGTTTTAAACAAACTGAACTTTATAAAATGACTATTCTACATCCCGCCCTGTATACTTATAAAAAGACTCGTTTACAAAAAAGAATAAATGAATTAAAAGATTTTGATATATCACATGATGAAGTAATAAATATCTTAACTATCTTTCCCGGTATCTTTGGATTTAGTAAAGAAAACATCTCTGATAAAATTACTTACTTAATAAATATTGGTTTAAAAGATGTTATTATTAATGATCCTAAACAACTAATGCAAAGTGTTGCTGTTACATATGCTCGATATGAATTTTTAAAAAGTCAAAATTTAACTCCAACTAAAGATGATTATTACTTACTATTTAGTGATGAAAAATATTTCCAAAAAAGATTTAAAATAACTAAAGGGGAGCTAGTTAAACAATACGATTATAATAATTACAAGGAGCAAAAATATGGAAAAACTAATTGAACTAGGTCTTAATGAAGAAGAAATAAATGATATGTTAGAAAGTAATCCTTATCTTTTAGATGAGATAGAATTAAATATCTTAATTGATATTTTAAGTCTTATTCATTGCGATAAACGTATTATAAAAAACATTATTACTTCAAATCCCGAATATCTATCTCGTAATAAAGAAGATATAGTAAGTCTTTTAAATAAATTTATTGAACTAGGCTTTCATAATCTTAACTTATTATTTGATACTAATCCTTATTTATTAAATTTAGATCCTTTTGATTTAGAAGACTTTAAAGAAGAAAATAATTATTCTAATGAAGAATTAGTAAATGCTATTGAAAATAATCCTTTTATAATAGATGAATTATAAGAAAGGAGTATAACTTATGATAAATGAAGAATTAAAGAGTTATTTAAAAGACAATATAGCTCCTTTAAATAATTTAAATGAACAAGGACATAATATGGACCATATTAATTATGTTATTAAACGTAGTTTAAAATTTGCTAAGGAAGTTCCTAATATTAATTTAAATATGGTTTATACAATTGCTTATTATCATGATATAGCTCATCATTTAGATGCTAAAAATCATGAACTACTAGGTTCTAATATCTTAAAAGAAGATAAAAACTTATTAAAATGGTTTACTAAAGAAGAAATAGATATTATGTCCGAAGCTGTTAAAGAACATCGAGCTTCTAAGTCAACTAAACCCCATACTATATATGGTTGTATTGTCTCTTCAGCAGATCGTAATACCGATATTGAAAGTCCTTTTAAAAGAACATATACTTATCGTATTGAAAAAAATCCCGATATGCCTTTAGATGAAATAATTAAAGAATCTCAACTTCATATGCAAGAAAAATTTGGTACCAATGGTTATGCTAAAGATAAAATGTATTTTAAAGATGATGAATATGATAAATTTTTAAAAGACTTAAATAAAATAATTTATAATGATTCATTATTTAAAAAAGAATATCTAAGAATTAATAATATAAATGAAAAAGAAAGTAGGAATAATAATGATTGATAATATAGAAATAAATACTCAAAGTAGTATTAAAATAACTACTGATAAAATAATTTATTTTGATCCTTTTAAAATCGAAGAAGAAACTCATGATGCTGATTTAATTTTTATAACTCATGATCATTATGATCATTTTGATGTTCCATCAATTAAAAAAGTTATGAAAAGTGACACAACAATAGTTATACCTGATAGTATAGCTCCTAAAGTTTTATCTAGTGGTTTAAATAATCGCCATATAATTGGTGTTAACCCTAATGAATTATATAATATTTTAAATTATCAAGTAGAAACAGTACCTAGTTATAATATAGATAAACAATTTCATCCTAAAAATAATAAATATGTTGGTTATATTATTACTATTAATAATAAACGTTTATATGTTTCAGGTGATACCGATGTCACTGAAGAAGTTAAAAACGTTTCCTGCGATATCGCTTTAATTCCTATTGGTGGAACATTTACTTGTACCTATGAAGAAGCTGCTAAATGGATAAATAAAATAAAACCATCTTATGTTATTCCAACTCATTATGGTAGTATTGTTGGTTCTTTAAAAGATGGTGAAAAATTTGCTAGTCTCTTAGATGATAACATTAAATGTATATTAAAAATAAGGTGATAAAATGAAATATGAAGATATAAAAACACCTCAAGAATTACTAAAATTTATGGATATTATTGATTATGGTTATGTTAATAAAGAAGGTCATAAATATCTTGGTAATAGTGATGAAGCAGAAGCTAATATTCTTTCTTGGACTTTATCTTCTCCTGAAAAACTCCTTGAAACTAAAACAGGTCATTGTTACGATCAAGTAGAATTAGAAAGAGATTGGTTTACTAAACATAACTATCAATTTAAAACATACTTTCTTATTTTTAATTTACCATATGAAAATGGCGGACCAACTCATACCTTATTAATTTATCAAAAAGATAATAAATACTATCACTTTGAACATTCAGATGGTCTAAATCGTGGTATTCATCCGTATAATACTTTAGATGAAGCTCTTTCATCTATTTGTAAACATCAAATCTCTTATGCTAAATCTTTCTCTGATTTAACAGATGAAGAACTAAAAACATTATCTGTTTATGAATATGATAAACCACCTAGTAATATAGACTTTCTATCTTTTATTGATAACATTCTTACTAATGGAACTAAAATAAAATAACAAAGGAGGAATATAATGCCTTTTAACAACGGTCAACTACCTAGTATTAAAACCATATTATTAAACTTAATAGATGAACTAAATCGCTTCTTAATTACTATTTGGTTAATTACTCTTATAATTAGTTTATTTACTCATAACTTTATTTGTGATTTAATACCACTTTTATTATTTGGTCTTATTATCTTTCGTTTACTATCTAAAGAAAAGAGTACTCGTTATAAAGAAAATCAAAAATTCTTAAATATTATAAAAAAGATAAAAAAGCCATTTACTAATATTATAAGAAATTATCAAGATCGTAATTTATATGTATATAAAAAATGTTTTAAATGTCATACTACTTTAAAACTACCATTACCTAATAAAAGAGGAATTAATCATGCTAAATGTCCTAATTGTGGAAATAGAGTAACATTATTTACTTTAAGAAAAATAAAAGTCGATGTTATAAAAAAACATAAGTAAAAAATACCCTGGTATTTTTTCTTTTTTTTGACATAAAAATATAGATAACTTATAATAAGCAACTAATGAAAGGACAATTTATATGGAACATAATATCAGTGAACAAATTAAATTCCGTCGTTTTAAAGAAATACCAGCTGTCATCCCTCCTAGTAAAGAACTAATTATGATAGCTAGTTTAATTGATAAAATGCCCGAACCTAATATTGAAGCTCATCCAGAAAAACTAAAACAAGTTTTAAAAACAAGTCGTGAATTTTTATCTAAGTATTTAACATTAAATCCCATTCCATATGTTAAAGAATATAAATTATTTAATGTTACTAAAATAGAAATTAATGGTTATATTCATCCTTTTAATTTACCAGTTAAAAAAGTAAAAAATAATGATATGTTTTATGGTTGTTCTAATGAAATAATCTATTTTAATACTACTGACTTCTTAAAATATCGTTGGATAGAATTATCATCAAACTTAACTGAAGTATCATCTTTATCATATACACATGAATTAACTCATACACAATTAAATCATTTTGAAGGAATAGTTAATGATTATAATAATGTTGAATTTTTAAGTATCTTTTTAGAACTAGTACAAGCTTTAGAAACTAAAGAAGATGAAAGTCTTTTAATCTTACATGATAATTTACGTTTAAGAGAATTACAATCTTCTATTATTGAACTAGATAAGTATGCAACTACCTATGATGATAAAATAAAAGAAGTCTTAATAGAAGGTACTTCATATCTTCATTCAACTTTAAAAGCTTACCAATTATTCTTTATTTACTATTATGGTAATAAGGAAACTAAATATAAAATAATGCATTATATTCAAGAAGTCTTTAATCATCGTTTAACCGTAGAAGGATTGTTAAAAAAATTTAATATAACTTTTACTAATAGTCAAAATAAAGATGATATGAATATGTATTTAAAAAGAAGGTTTTAATAATGACAATATCTATTAATGAACAAATATATCGAAGAGGTTATAAAACTGTATATGGTTTATATGTCCCAGATTTTAAATTAATTCAAACTATAGATAAATTAAAAGAATTAGATACTAATAAAAAAATGAATCCCATTCATAGGACAACTATTGAAGATGCTACTCATGATGGTCGTGCTTTCTTTACTTCATTTTATGATTTAAAAAATGTTCCCTATATTAAACATCGTTTATTTAAAAAATATCAAATAAGCGAAATAAATCCTTTAGATTTACCAATTTATCCCGTTAAAAAAAGAGATGAAATATGTTTTGGAGCTTTATTAACTGAATTTCTTCCAAATAAAGAATATCCAATTGTTTTTCAAGGTATCTTATTAAATAGTATTGTAACTGAATTAACATCTTGTTCTTATACTCATGAAATAACTCATGCCTCTTTAGATGCCTTAAAAGGAGCCATTAAAGAATATTATAATGCTGAAGTCTTAAGTATCTTTAATGAATTAGTTATAGCTTCCATACTAGCTAAAGAAGAAAGACTATTAAGAGCATTAGATTCTCGTCGTATACATGAACTAGATATTTTATGTAAAGAATTATATTTATTTTCTAAAGGTTCCATATCTAAAAGTAAAGATGATGCCTTAGAAGATGCTAAATACATAATTTCTGATATTAGAGCTTATAACTTGTTTGCGGAATATTACTATGGTTCTAATAGCACTAAAGAATATATCATATCTTATATAAATCGTATTATAAATGGTAATTCCTCTTTAGAAGAATTACTAAATGAATTTATGGATAATAAATCAATTAGTACTAATAGTGAATCTAAATTAACTTTAACACCTAAAGCTCATAAATACTTTACTAGATAAATAAGACATAATATAGACAAAATAATTAAAAAATAAAAAGTAAACATATCCGTTTACTTTTTTAAGTGTTATAATCAATATGTAGTGTAATAATGAATTGGGGTGGTTTTATAGGTTTAAAGATTTATCTTATTTAATAAAAAATATATTATATGAGGAGTAGAATGAAAAAATTAGTAGAAAAAGATAATTTAAGATTAATGGTCTTTGAAAGTGCCAAAGAATTAGGCGAAAAAGTAAATGAACATTTACTTGAAATGTATAATTTAGATAAAGAAAAATATACTTTTTTACTACCAATGAATGAAATCTTTTTTGATGATGGTCATCTTAAAGTAGAAATAAAAGAAACAGTTCGTGGTAAAGATATTTTTACCTTAACTGATGTAGGTAATTATTCTTTAGAATATAAAATGCGTGGTTTAATTAATCATACAAGTCCTAATGATATAATGATGCAATTAAAAGATGGTATTGGAGCTTGTAATCGTCATGCTAAAAGTATCAATATCATAATGCCATTATTATATGATGGTCGTCAACATCGTCGTAATACTCGAGAAAACTTAATGTGCGGTATGTCTCTTCATGAATTAGATATGTTAAATGGTGTTAAAAGTTTTATTACTTTTGATGCTCATGATGAAGGAGTAGAACATGCCATACGTAATATGGAATTTGATAATTTCTATGCCACTAATACTATCTTAGAAGCTTTTATCAAAGATTCTTCAAAAAGTAGTTTAAAAAAATTAGTATTTGTCGCTCCTGATAACGGAGCAACTGGAAGACGTAATGTCTATTTAAATAGTTTTAACTATGATCATATTCATCGTGAAGCAGGTAGTTTTGTTAAACAAAGAGATTATAATCATTTAGTAGATGGTAAATACCCAGTTATATCTCATGATTATTCTGGTAATCCCGAACTTGATGGTTTTACAGCTATTGTTTCAGATGACATGATATCTAGTGGTGGTAGCATGTTTGATGTTATCGATGAACTAAAGAAACGTAATGTTAAAAAAATATATATAATGGTTACTTATGCTTTATTTACTAAAGGAGTAGAGAAATTTGAAGAATACTATAAAGAAGGTAAATTCGATGGCTTATATACGACAAACTTATCTTATATTCCTAAAGAGTATTTAAAATATAAATGGTTACATATCTGTGATTGTTCTAAAGAAGTAGCTGAAATAATTTATACTATTCATCATGATGAATCAATATCTGGTATTATGAAAGATAAATCAAAACCTATAAAAATGCTTGAAGAAAAATTTAATGGAAATTCTGAATAAGAATTTCTTTTTTAATTTAACCAATATATTCCAATTGTTAAATAAGTAGCAAAAGTAATCCATAAAGCATAAAAAATATTTAAATAAACAACTAACTTGTTCTTCTTATTAAATAGATATAGCATATAATAAACTAATATATCTAATAATATAATCCATATAATAGCAACTAAATACCATTTAAATACAAAGAAAATAATACTCCATAATAAATTAACAACTAACTGACTATAATAAATTAAAGCATCATCACTATCTGCTAGATTGTCCTTCTTTAATTTAAACCATGAAATACCCATTAATAAATAAATGATGGACCATGCAATAGGAAAAAATATTTTAGGCGGTGCTAAAAAAGGTTTAATTAATACTTCATAATCAATACTATCTTTAATTAATAAACCAATTAAACTACCTAATATAATAGGTAAAAACAAATAATATAAACTTCTTAATATCTTTTTCATATAAATCCTTTCTATTAATAAGTTTATGTTATCTTTAAAAAAATATACTTTATAAATAATTAATATAGTATACTATAGATGGAGGAATTAATATGTTAAAAGATAAAGTTGCTATTATTACAGGGGGAACTCGTGGAATTGGACTAGAAACAGTTCGTAAATTTTTACAAAATGGAGCTAAAGTTGCTTTACTAGGTTCTAAAGCTGAAAGCGTTAATAAAGCTCTAAGTGAATTACAAAGTGAAAATTCCAAGTACGAAGTATGTGGTTATTTTCCTAATCTAACTAGTGAAGAAGAAGTTAGTAAAGTATTTGCTGAAATAAAAGAAAAATATGGTCATATTGATATTTTAGTCAATAATGCTGGTTTATCATCTAGTACACCATTAGATAAATTTACTATTGAAGAATATGATAAAATAACTGACTTAAATCTAAAAGCCGTATTCGTTTGTTCTAAAGTAGTAACTCCTTACTTAAAAGAGAGTAAAGGTGTTATATTAAATACTAGTTCAATGGTTAGTGTATATGGTCAACCAAGTGGAGTAATGTATCCTGCTACTAAATTTGCTGTTAATGGCTTAACTAAGTCTTTAGCCCGTGAATTAGCACCATTTGGTATTAGAGTAAATGCTGTTGCTCCTGGTATTACGGAAACAGATATGGTTAAAAATTTACCTAAAGAAATGATTGAACCATTAATTAAAACAATTCCATTAGGTCGTATTGGTAAACCAGAAGATATAGCTAATGCTTTCCTTTTCTTAGCAAGTGATATGGCAAGTTACATTACTGGTGTTATCTTACAAGTCGATGGTGCAGCTAGAAATTAGAATCTTTAAAAAAGATTCTTTTTTTAAAAAAGTACTTGACCTTAACCTTAGGTAATACTCTATATTACTAATATGAAAGGAGTTTATTATGTTTATTAATGAAGTAGAAAATATAGTTAATCTATCTAAAAAAGCTATTAGATACTATGAGCAAGAAGGACTAATTAATCCTAAACGTAATCAAAATAATGATTATCGCTTATATACTGAAGAAGATTTAAATAAATTAAAAATAATTAAATTTTTAAGAGAACTAGGTGTTCCTATTAGTGAATTAAAAGAATTAAATAACCATAACTTATCATTAAAAGATTGTTTAATAAAAAGAATTAAAAATCTTGAAGATGAAGAAGAAAATTATCAAAAAGTAAAAAATATGTGTTTAGAAATAATTGAAAATAATGAAACATATGAAGATATAGATATAATTAAATATTTTCAAAATATAAATATATTAAATAAAGAAGGTTTTACAATGCGTGATACAAAATCTAATAAAACTAAAAAAATAATTGGTGCTGTCTTATCAAGTATAATTTTTGGTATTTTATTTTCTATTCCAACTATCGTATTTTTATATATTGGTTATATGGAAGATAAATTTAATTCATTTAATTTAGGTTATCTATTAGCTTTAGTTTTTTTAATACCAGTTATAGCTATTATCATTAATTTAATTATAAGAATTAAGGAAATAAATGGAGGTGAAGAAGATGAAGCTAGTAAGTATTGATTATGTACCTGGTTATGAAATAACGGAGTCTTTAGGTATTGTAAAAGGTCAAGTAGTTCAATCTAAAAATATTGGTCGTGATTTTATGGCTGGAATGAAAACTATTGTTGGTGGTGAAATATCTGGTTATACCGAAATGATTAAAGAAGCTCGTCAAATAGCTACTAAAAGAATGGTTGATGAAGCTAAAAGTTTAGGTGCTGATGCTGTTGTTGGAGTAAGATATGGTTCATCTCAAGTAATGTCATCAGCAGCTGAAATAATTGCTTATGGAACAGCTGTTAAAATAGCTAAAAAGAAATAAAATAAACATATCTCTTTCGTTGACTTTAAGTATAAAAATGATATAATAATAACGATGATATTTAAAAAAGAATATCATGCTAAATATAAAAGGAAAGAGGAATTAATATGGAACTAAAAGGATCAAAAACTGAACAAAATTTAATGGCTGCATTTGCTGGTGAATCACAAGCAAGAAACAAATATACTTATTTTGCTTCTAAAGCTAAAAAAGATGGTTATGAACAAATAGCTGCTATTTTTGAAGAAACTGCAAATAACGAAAAAGAACACGCTAAAATGTGGTTTAAAGAATTAAATGGTGGTGAAATTCCATCTACTGAAGAAAACTTACTTGCTGCTGCTGAAGGTGAAAACTATGAATGGACAGACATGTATGAAGAATTTGCTAAAGTAGCTGATGAAGAAGGTTTTAAAGCTATTGCTGCTAAATTTAGAGCAGTTGCTGCTATTGAAAAAACTCATGAAGAAAGATATAGAAAACTATTAAAGAATGTTGAAGATAAAGTAGTATTCTCTAAAGATGAAGATGCTATTTGGGTATGCCGTAACTGTGGTCATGTAGTTATTGGTAAAAAAGCTCCAGCTGTTTGCCCAGTATGTGCTCATCCTCAAAGCTATTTTGAATTAAAGAGTGAAAATTACTAAGAAGAAAAGTTAATCTTTTCTTTTTTTATGATATTTAAAAAAAGGTTTTAGTTTAATTAAATATTTGATAAAATAAAAATATAAATGAGAGGTGGAATATTATGAAAATATTAGTTACAGGTGGTTGTGGTTACATAGGTAGCCATACTGTATGTGAACTATTAAATAGTGATTATGAAGTAGTTATCATTGATAATCTTTGTAATTCTAAAAAAGAAGTAATAGATAAAATAAAAACCATTACAGGTAAAGAAGTTAAATTTTATGAAAATGATGTATGTGATAAAAATGCTTTAGAAAAAATATTCGCTGAAAATGAAATAGATGCTGTTATCCATTTTGCTGGTTTAAAAGCAGTTGGTGAATCAGTTGCTAAACCATTAATGTATTATCGTAATAACTTAGATTCAACTTTATCTTTATTAGAAGTAATGCAAAAACATAATTGTAAAAAGATTGTTTTCTCATCTAGTGCTACTGTCTATGGTAAACCAGCATCTTTACCAATTAAAGAAGATTTCCCATTATCTACAACAAATCCTTATGGTTCAACTAAATTAATGATTGAACAAATCTTAAAAGATTTATATGTTGCTGATAATGATTGGAGTATTGCTATCTTAAGATACTTTAATCCAATCGGAGCTCATGAATCTGGTTTAATTGGCGAAAACCCTAATGGTATACCTAATAACTTAATGCCATATATTATTAAAGTAGCTGTTGGTGAACTTCCTTGCTTAAATGTCTTTGGTGATGATTATGATACACCAGATGGTACAGGAGTAAGAGATTATATCCATGTAGTTGATTTAGCTAAAGGACACTTAAAAGCTATTGATAAAGTCGTAAAAGATAAAGGTGTAGATTGCTATAATCTAGGTACTGGAAATGGCTACAGTGTTTTAGATTTAGTTAAAACATTTGAAAAAGTTAATGGTGTTAAAGTAAATTATAAAATAGCTGCTCGTCGTCCTGGTGATATTGATGCTTGTTATGCTGATCCATCTTATGCTAAAGAACAATTAGGTTGGCAAGCTGAAAAAGGTATTGAAGAAATGTGCCGTGACGGTTACAACTTTATCCAAAAAAACAAATAAAATACATTCCAAATGTATTTTTTTCTTGCTAATAGGACCAATTTTTGACTTTCTTAAGCTCCAATTATAAAATAATACCCTGAAAGGAGCGTTAGATATGTTTGGTGAAAAACCAATTATTGGTGAAACAACTATTTCCGTTAGTAAAGGTCGTCGTTTAGTAATGCCATCATTTACCTATGCTGAACCAAATGACCAACTTGGTCTTATGTTTGGTCTAGGTCGTGTCGCTCCTGAGTTAGCTGTTCGTGATTCTTTAAATCGTACTCGTATTGTTATTATGCAACTACAAGAATTTGAAGAAAAAATAGCTATCTTACAAAACCATCTTACGGAATTAAGAAACAATGGTCAAATAGATTACTTAAGATATATAGATTTACAAAGAATAATTTATGGTATGATAGCTATCTCTTATGAAAAAGTAAATGAATTAAGAAAAATTGAAATACCTGAAAATCCAATTAAAACTTTAAATATTAGTGATTCTGTATATGCTGTTGGTGAAGAAAAAAGATTAATTCTTTATCCAACTAAAGAACAATACTTAAGTACAAAAAAGTCAAATTTATAAAAGTAGACAAAGAAGTATTTATTGTCTACTTTTTATGTGATAAAATAAATAAAGATTAAAAGGTGATGAAATGAAAAAAATAATATATACATTAATAATTTTATTATTGCCCTTAAACATCTACGCTTTAACATATCCAGAATTAAATTCTAAAAAGGGTTTAGTTTATGATTTAACAGATGATAAAATATTATATGAAAAAAATAGTGAAGAAATATCTAGTATTGCTAGTTTAACTAAAATAATGACTACAATTACAGCTTTAGAAAATATAGAAGATCTAAACGAAGAAATAACTATTACTAAAGAAATGTTAAATCAAGTCCGTTGGGATGCTTCCATAGCTGGTTTAAAAGTCGGAGACTGTGTAACATATGAAGACTTACTTTATGCTTCTATCTTACCATCTGGTGCTGATGCTACTATATCTATTGCTGTATCAACTAGTGGTTCAGTTAAAAACTTTACTGACAAAATGAATGCTAAAGCTCAAGAATTAGGCATGAATAATACCCATTACGTTAATGTAACTGGTTTAGATGCTGAAGGACATTATAGTACTATTAAAGATGTTTTAACTCTTCTTAAGTATGCCTTACAAAATCCTAAATTTAAAGAAATATATACTACTAAGTCTTATACCTTAAGTAATAATCTTACCGTATATTCAACTATCAATACTTATAATAATACAATGCATCTTGATACCTCAAGAATCTTAGGTAGTAAAACAGGTTTTACAAACGATGCTGGTTATTGTATGTCAGCTTTAATTAATTCTGATAATCATGACTTCTTAATCATCTTACTTAATGCTGAAAGAAAAAATGGTTTATCATATAACTTAATTGATACTTTAGATTTAATTGATTTTATAGATCAAAAATATAATAACGTAGAACTAGTTAAAAAAGGTGATATTATCTATAAAATAGATATTAAAAATAGTAAACAAAAAGAATATAATATAGAAGCTTCTGAAGATATCTCATTCTTCTTACCAGAAGATTATAATAAAGATTTATTTAAAATAGAATTTAATGGTCCTAAAACATTATCTTCCAATAATAAAGTAGGTGAAAGTATTGGAACAATATCTTACTACTATGATAATGAACTATTAAAAGAAGAAACAATATACTTAAATACTAAAATAGAATTTAGTTTTAAAGAATATCTAAAAAATAATAATATTATTGTTATAGTTATGGCTACATTCATTATTATTTGTTTATTAACTATCATAATATTTAAAAAGAAAAGGAGAAAATAATTATGTTTGGTAAAAAAATTAATACAGAAATAAAAGTTGAAGGAATGCATTGTGAACACTGTGCTAAAAAAGTTATTAATGCTTTAGAAGAACTAGATAATGTAACTAAAGTAAAAGTAGATTTAGAATCTAAAAAAGTAACTATTACTTCTAAAAAAGAATTAGATATGAATGAAGTTAAAGAATGTATTTCTAAATTAGATTATCAAGTTGTAGAATAGGAGTGTCATAATGTTAGAAATCTTAAAAGCTATTTTATTTGGTATCGTTGAAGGTATAACGGAATGGTTACCAATATCTTCTACTGGCCATATGATTTTATTAAATGAATTTATTAAATTAGATGTCTCTGATGAATTTTATAAACTATTTGAAGTAGTTATTCAACTAGGTGCTATCTTAGCTGTCGTAATTATGTATTTTAAAACTATATGTCCTTTTGGTTTTGGTAAAAATAAAAAAGAAAGACTAAGTACTTGGAACTTATGGGGTAAAATATTAGTTGCTTGTATTCCTGCAGCTATTATTGGTTTATTATTTGATGATTGGTTAGATGAACACTTATATAATAGTGTTGTAGTTTCTCTAATGTTAATCATCTATGGTATAGCTTTCTTAATTATAGAATCTAAAAATATTGGTAAAGGAACTACCAAAGAATTAAATGATATTACTTACAAGCAAGCTTTAGGAGTAGGAGGATTCCAATTACTTTCTCTAATTCCTGGTACAAGTCGTAGTGGTGCTACTATTATAGGTGGTTTAGTCTTAGGATTAAAAAGAAGTGTTGCTGCTGAATTTACTTTCTTCTTAGCTATTCCTGTTATGGCAGGAGCTTCCTTACTTAAACTTGTTAAATATATCTTAGAAGTAGGTTTAGTTTTTACTACTAGTGAATTATTAATTTTAGGAGTAGGATGCTTAGTAGCATTTATTGTTTCTTTAATAATTATTAAATTCCTAATTAACTATATAAGAAAACATGACTTTAAACCTTTTGGTTGGTATCGTATAGCATTAGGTATAATTGTTTTATTATATTTCCTAATTATTAAATAAGTAGAGAAATCTACTTTTTTTATGCTATACTAAAATTATTAAAGAGGTATTTTATGATTCCAGAATTTTTAAAAGAACAATTAACTTCCTATTATAATCCTAATGATTTAAATAAAATATTAGAAGGTTATAATACCAAAAGACCAGTTACATTAAGAGTTAATAACTTAAAATCATCTTTAGAAGAAGTAACTGCTATCTTAGATAATAACCATCTTAAATATCATCATCTTTCTTGGTATCCTAATGCTTTAGTATTACCAGATACTAATGAAAATACTATTGAAAATTTAAATATCTACCAAGAAGGTAAAATATATTTACAAAGTTTATCTTCTATGTTACCACCCTTATTCTTAGAAGCTAAAGATAATGAACTTATCTTAGATATGGCTGCAGCACCTGGTGGTAAAACAACTGAAATAGCTGCTTTAACTAATAATAAAGCTATGATAACAGCTATTGAAAAAAATAAAATAAGAGCTGAAAGATTAAAATATAATTTAGAATTACAAGGTACCAAAAAAGTCTCAGTTATAACAACAGATGCTCGTCATTTAGATGAATATTTTATGTTTGATAAAATCCTTTTAGATGCCCCTTGTAGTGGAAGTGGTACATTAAATATTAATGATTCATTTAATAATTTTACTCTTGACTTAATTAATCGTTCATCTAATACCCAAAAAGTTTTATTAGAAGAAGCTCTTAAACATTTAAAAGTAGGAGGTACTCTTATATATTCAACATGTAGTATCTTAAAAAGTGAAAATGAAGAAGTCTTAAATTATATCTTAAATAAATATCCTAATATTAAAATAGAACCTTTAGATATTACTAAGTATCAAGATCTACCTTACTTACCTTCAAACTTAAATGGCGTAATTACCATTTCTCCATCTTCTTTATATGAAGGATTCTTTATCTCTAAATTAATTAAAAAATAATATGTATAAAAAAACTCTTTTTAAACCACTATAGGTTTGAAAGGAGTTTTTTATGTATAATCATAAAGTAGAAATAACGGGAGTTAATACTAGTACTTTAAAAACTTTAACTAATGAAGAAATGATTAAATTATTTAAAGAATACCAAAATGGTAATTTAAATGCTAAAGAAAAATTAGTTGAAGGTAACTTAAAACTAGTCCTAAGTATCTTAAAAAAATTTAAAACTACTCCTAATAATATAAACGATATGTTTCAAATAGGATGTATTGGTTTAATTAAAGCTATTGATAACTTTGACTTAAATCTAAATGTATGTTTTAGTACCTATGCTGTTTTCTTAATAAAAGGAGAAATCTTAAGAGCTTTTCGCGATGAAACCCCTATAAGAGTAAGTCGTAGTACCAAAGATATAGCTTATAAAATACTTAACTATAAAGAAAAATACTATAATACATATGGTGAAGAACCATCTAACAAACAAATAGCTGAAACTTTAGGTATTGAAGAATACTTTATATCTTATGCTCTTAATGCTTTAAAAGAACCTATAAGTATTCATACCCCTATATATACAGATGGTGGTGATACCATCTATTTACTAGATCAAATAAAAGCTGAAACTCCTGAATATGATAAAGAAACCTTAATATCCTTAAGAAAAGCTTTACATAAATTAAAAGATCGTGAACGTGAAATAATTTATAATCGTTATATTATCGGGAAAACCCAAACCGAATTAAGTGAAGAACTAAATATTTCTCAAGCCCAAGTATCTCGCATAGAAAAGAGTGCTTTAGAAAATATAAAAAGACTAGTTAAATAAAATAAAACATATAATTATTAAGGTGATAATATGTATTTATCAGATCTTCAAAGTAAAGATATCATTAGTGTTAAAGATGGTCGTCGTATCGGTCGTATTATTGATGCTGAAATAAATAATCAAGGTCGTATAATAAATTTAATTATTGAAGAAAAGAAAACATTTAAAAAATTTATTGTGTCAACTGAAGATACAAAAGTATCATTTGATGATATAACTAAGATAGGTGAAGATGTAATTTTAGTTAATTTATGATATAATTTAAAAAGAGGTGTTCCAAGTGAATAAGAAAATCTTAATATTTGCTATAATCACATTAGCTTTGGATCAACTAACTAAAATATTAGCTTGTACCTTTTTAAATTTAAATGAATCTGTTAAAATAATAAATCATTTTTTTTATTTGACTTTATGTCATAATTTTGGAGCCGCATGGGGTATCTTTAAAGATAGTAAAATAATTATTATAATTGGAACTTTAATAGCTCTTTTTCTAATATATCATTTTATCTTTTGTTTTAAAAAGAATCTTCGTAATGATTTTGCTTTTGGTTTATTATTTGGTGGTTTAGCTGGCAATTTAATAGATCGAATAGTATTTGGTTATGTAAGAGACTTCTTAGATTTCTATATCTTTAAATATGATTATCCGGTATTTAATATTGCTGATATGGCTATTGTAATAGGTGTCATCCTACTTATATATGCTGTAATTAAAGGGGAAGATGTAAATGAAACTAATAGTACCAAAAGAACAAGTAAACGAAAGACTAGATAAATATTTAGCTAATAACACTGAATATTCAAGATCAACTATTACTAAAATGCTTGATAGTGATTATATCTTAGTAAATAATAAAATAGCTAAAGCTTCTTATAAAGTAAGAGAAAATGATAATATTGAAATAAAAGATGGTTTTATAGAAAAAGTTGATATTACAGCTACTAAGATGCCTTTAGATATTATCTACGAAGATAATGACTTAATGGTTATTAATAAACCAAGTGGTTTAGTTGTTCATCCTGGTAGTGGTAACTTTGATAATACTTTAGTTAATGGTTTAATGCACTATACTAATAACTTAAGTGATTTAAATGGTGAAGAACGTCCTGGTATCGTTCATCGTATAGATAAAGATACATCAGGTTTATTACTAGTTGCTAAAAATAATAAAACTCATGCTATCTTAACGGAATATTTTAAAAATCATGACCATATAAAAAGAGAATATATTGCTTTAATATGTGGTGAATTTCCTCATGAATCGGCCACTATTGATGCTCCAATTGGTCGTGATCCCAAAGACCGTAAAAAAATGGCTGTTGTTGCTGAAAACTCTAAAGAAGCCATTACTTACTTAAAAGTCTTAAAAAGATATAAAGGTTATACCTTAGTAAGTTTAATTTTAAAAACAGGTCGTACTCATCAAATAAGAGTTCATTTAAATTATATTGGTTATCCTATATATAATGATCCCGTATATAATACTAAAAAAGCTACCGAATTTGGTCAATTCTTACATTCAGCTAAAATGGACTTTATTCATCCGATAACTAAAAAAGAAATGCACTTTGAATGTCCTTTACCTGAATACTTCCAAAACTTTATAGATTCATTAGAAACAAATCAAAAATAAGATAAAAAATAAAAGCTATATAAATTAAATAAGGTATAGAAAATAAACGATACTTATCATAAGTTAATTTAATTTCAAAACTTAAAAAAATAGTATTAATAAGTAAAAAGAATATATTTATTAAACTAAATAAATAATCATGATAATAGAAAAGTAAAACTAAAAAAGAAAATGATAAAATAAAATTAGATATTACAAAAAAGAATAAATCATTCTTCATTTTCTTTTCATAAATAATATGACAAAATAAAAAAGATAATAAAAATAAAACTATTATATAAGAACCAATTAGTAAATAAATCATTTTTTCACCTCATATTAAATAATATTAATTGAGTAAATAAACTATGATTAATATTCCTAATTGACTTATCATAACTTAACAAATACAATATTAATAAATCTTTACGAGAAGTAAAAATTATAATAAAATTATAGATAGGAGGACACATATGAGCACAATCGTCATGAACAAAAAAGATGAAATAATTATGAAATTAGTTCATTATTTTATTACCGAAGGCAATTATAATCCAATAGTTGTTAATGGCGTTAAAGATGAAATATGGTTAGAAAATTCAGAAGGACCTTATCGTATAGTTAGAATAAATTCTAATAATATATATAACAAAGAACAATTAGAATATGATAATTACAAAATAGAAAGTATTGTTAAACAAATAAAAAAGAAAACTTTTTCTTTTAATGTTGATACTTTAAATATTTTATTAGATGTTAATGAAGATTTAGAACTAGAAGAAACTAAACATATTAAACCAGTATCTTTAGTAGGTAATGATTTAAATATTACTAATGAAGGTATCTTAGAAGCTTTCCCTAATATTAATGAAAAACTATTAAAAGATACTAATGGTGTAGAATTAATTATTAATGTAACAAAAGATATTAATCAAAAAACTGAAAAAGATAATAAGTTATATGAAAAGACTTTTAAACCTAAAAGAATTATAATGACTAATCTAATTATTATAATATGTATAGCTATGTTTATCTTATCTTGTGTTATGGATGGAACTATAGCTGCTTTAAATGGTATAACTAATTTAACAGCTTTAACTCTAGGAGCTAATAACTTCTTATTATTAAAAAGTGGTGAAGTATGGCGTTTACTATCTTATATGTTTATTCATGCTTCATTAATTCATTTACTAGTTAATATGTATTCATTATATATCCTAGGTACACAAGTTGAAACCTTTGTTGGTAAAGTTAAATTCCTTATAATTTATATCTTAAGTGGTATTTGCGGTGGATTATTATCAGCCTTTATAGGAGGTTCATCTGTTATATCAGTTGGAGCTTCTGGAGCTATCTTTGGTTTAGCAGGAGCTTTATTATACTTTGGATATCACTATCGTACATACTTAGGTAATGCTTTAAGAAGACAAATAATTCCTGTCGTAGTAATGAACTTAGCTATTGGTTTCTTAGTTGAAGGTATAGATAACTACTGTCATATAGGTGGTTTAATAGGTGGTTTATTTGCTACTATGGCTGTTGGTATAGATGGTAAATCTAAAACTAGTGAACGTATTAATGGTTTACTATGTTTAATTATCTTTATAGCTTTCTTATTATACTTAATATATTTTAGGTAAAAGACTTAAAAAGTCTTTTTTATTTGACGTCAAAAATTAAATAAAATCTTCGATTTATTGCAGTAAAAAATTAAGTTTGTTATAGTAAAAATAGGAGATAAAAGATATGAAAAAGGTAAGTAAAGATAAAAAAATAATATTTATTCTTGTTCTACTATTTGTAGTTCTTTCTTTTGTATCTTTAAATCATCATAGTTATGCTATTAAAATAGAAAATAATGTTAATAATAAAATACCTACTAAAAAAATTTCTTTATATGATGAAAAAATCTTTGATTTCTTAGAATCATCTAATGATTTTGAAGTAATAGAATTGTATGATGATATAGGTAATACTTATTTAGCTAGTAAAAAAGAAATAAAAGAAGATCCTTCCCTAGCTGTTAAAATGAATGAAAAAGAAAAAGGTAAAGCTAAAAAAACTACAGCTAAAAAAGCTGTTGAAAAATATGAAACTAATGAAACAAGTTTAGGTATTGATGTCTCTACTTGGCAAGGTAAAATAGATTGGAAAAAAGTTAAAGCTGCTGGCATTAACTTTGTTATGATAAGATGTGGTTATCGTGGTATGGATAGTGGTGAAATAACTTTAGATAATCGTTTCTTAGATAATATTAAAGGAGCTACTGCTAATAATATCAATGTTGGTGTTTATTTCTTTTCAATGGCTAAAAATAAAAATGAAGCTATTGAAGAAGCTAAATGGGTAGTTAACTTAATTAAAGATTATGATATATCATATCCTGTTGCTATTGATACAGAAATATTTAATCGTAATCGATTAAAAGGAGTAAGTTATAGTACTTTAACTAATAATGCTATTGCTTTTTGTGATTATATAAAAAGTAAAGGTTATACTCCGATGATATATTCTTATGCTAATGCTTTTAATAAATACTTTGATACGGCTAAGTTTGCTAATTATCGTCTTTGGTTAGCTTTATATAATGATGTAAATACTTATAAAGGACGTCATCATATGTGGCAATATACTAGTAGTGGTAGTGTTCCAGGTATAACTGGTCGTGTAGATATGAATGTTTCCTACTTTAGTGTAACTAATGATGCAACTAAAAGAAGTATTGTAAATGGAGTATATAATCCTGGTAACTTAGAAGAAGTAATCTTTAAAGATATGGATATGTCTACTAAATTAACTAAAGAAGTTAATTTAAGAATAAGTCCTTATAACAATTTACCTAATAAAGCAGGTACTTTACCTAAAGATACTAATATAGAAGTGGTAGGTATGAATGATAAATGGATAAAAATTATCTATGAAGATAACTTCTATTATATAAATGATCCTAATTGCTTTGAAATGAATCTTGAAGAAATTATCTTCGAAGAAACTAATTTAGAATTACCTTTAAAAAAAGATGTTACATTACTATATAAACCTTACTTATTCTTAAATAATAATGAATATCTTACTTTAAATGAAGGAACATTAATAAATATAATAGGTTTAAATGAAAACTTTATCAAAATTATTATCGATGATACTGAATATTATATAAATAACTTAGATTGTCTTGATTTACCAGAACCAGAACCTGAACCAGATATAATCGAAGAAAACTACGAAGAGTAGTTTTTTTATGCAAAATTTGACTAAAATACTCTAGAATGTTAAAATTATTAACACTTAGGGGGATTTAAATGGAAAATAATACAAATGGTGCACATGCTGAAAAAAAGACTGGTGCTAAAAGAATTGGTAAAACAATAGCAGCTATTATTATAGCAGGTGGTCTTGTCGTAGGTGGAATTACTGGTGCTAATTATTTAATAAATGGTAAAGAAAATCAAAGAGTTAAAAACTTAGTAGCTGAATATACTAATGAAAGTTTCTTAATGTTACCTAATGAAGTAACTATTAATCAAGCTTATGATATAAGTTATTGTGATGGTAAAAAACTATATAATGAAATAACTAAATCTAATATTAAATATTGCCAAGTATTAGATGAATACTATACTGAAGATGGTCATGATATTGTTGTTTTAACAATTAATGGTTATTATGAAGAAAGAGTACCAGCTATTGAAACTAAAATAGGTGATACTAGTATTTATATGGCTCCAGATGGATATCAACTAGATGGTAAAGAAGCTTTTAAAAAAATAAATGCTACATATACTAAAGTAATAGAACCTAAAGATAATGTTGATTATTCTAAAATAACAGTAGAAGGTTTATCTGATGTTCAAATCGATTATCAAATATGTCATACTAAACCATTTAGTGAAATGATGGATAAAGAATTAATTGTTGATGTACCAGATAATGCTACATTAGTAAATGAACAATGTGAAGGTTCATTAAGATTAGTTTCAAGAAGATAAAAAATATCAAAAAGTACTTGTTATAAGTACTTTTTTTTGATACAATAGTACCGGCTTTAAAAAGCAAATAAACATGTTTGTGAATTTTATATTCGAGTGCTTAATAAGTGAATATATTTAGAAACAAACAGAAGTATAACGAAGGAGGGAAATTTTTATGGCCGTAGTTTCTTTAAGTTATTTATTAGAAGCTGGAGTTCATTTTGGACATCAAACAAAAAGATGGAATCCAAAAATGAAAGAGTACATTTTTACAACTAGAGATGACATTTATATTATCGATTTGCAAAAAACATTAGCAAAAATCGAAGAAGCATATGCAGAAATTAATAAAATTGCTGCAAATGGAGGAACATTCCTATTCGTAGGAACTAAAAAGCAAGCTCAAGAAGCTGCTAAAGAAAATGCCGAAAGGACAAATTCATATTATGTAACTGAAAGATGGTTAGGAGGTACATTAACAAACTTCCGTACTATTAGAAGTAGAGTAAAACGTCTTGAAGAAATTGAAAATATGGAAAAAGATGGAACATTTGATGTTTTACCTAAAAAAGAAGTTATAAATCTTAAAAAAGAATATGAAAAACTAAACAAATTATTATGTGGTATCCGTTCAATGGATAAATTACCACAAGCTTTAATAATTGTTGATCCTAAAAAAGAATTAAATGCAATTAGAGAAGCAAGAAAATTAAATATTCCTATTTTCGGTATCGTAGATACAAATTGTGATCCAGATGATGTTGATTATGTAATCCCTGGTAATGATGATGCTGTAAGAGCTGTTAAAGTTGTTCTAGGTGTATTAGGAAATGCCATTGCTGAAGCAAATGGTGGCGAAATAATCGACTATGTAACAGAAGAAGATAAAAAGGCTAAGAAAGATTCTAAAAAAGAAGAAAATTTTGCTGAAACTTTAGAAGAATCTTTTGAAGAAGATAAAAAAGCTAAAAAAGAAGAAGCAGAAGAAGTAGTTGAAGAAGAAACTGAAGTAACAGAAGAAACTGTTGCTGAAGTAGAAGAAGACTTAAGTACTAAAACTTTAACTGAACTAAAAGCCATGGCTAAAGCTTCAGGAATTAAAGGTTATTCTGCTATGAAAAAAGATGAATTAATTGCTTCATTAAGCGAATAATATAAATTTTTTAGAAAGAAGGGTTACAAGTATGATAAGCGCAAGCTTAGTTAAAGAATTACGTGAACAAACTGGTGCTGGTATGATGGATTGCAAAAAAGCTTTAACTGAATGTGATGGCAATCTTGAAGCAGCTGTTGATTGGTTACGTGAAAAAGGTATTGCTAAAGCTGGTAAGAAAGAATCACGTATTGCTGCTGAAGGTTTAGCAGATATCTTTGTAAAAGGTAATAAAGCTGTTATGATTGAAATTAATGCAGAAACAGACTTTGTTACTAAAAATGAAGAATTCAAAGATTTAATTAAAACAGTTGGTGAAACTATTCTAAAAAGTAAAGCTAAAACATTAGAAGAAGCTAACGAACTTAAATATAAAGATGGAACTATTAGAGATTTAATGGTTGCTAAAACAGCTAAAATCGGAGAAAAATTAGACTTCCGTCGTCTAGCTGTTATCGAAAAGAAAAAAGACGAAGTATTCGGGACATACCTACATATGGGTGGAAAAATTGCTGTTGTATCTGTAATCAAAGGAGCTAACGAAGAAGTAGCTAAAGATGTAGCAATGCAAGCAGCTGCCATGAAACCTAAATATGTTTTCAAAGAAGATGTTCCTGAAGAAGAAATAGCTCGTGAAAGAGAAGTTCTTAAAGAACAAGCTATGAACGAAGGAAAACCTGCTGATATCGCTGAAAAAATGGTTGATGGTCGTTTAAACAAATTCTTCAAAGAAATTTGTTTATCACTTCAAGCTTTCATTAAAGATGGCGATATTGATGTAACTAAATACGTAACTAACAATGGAGGAGAATTAATTGCTTGTACTAGCTTTGTCGTAGGTGAAGGTATTGAAAAACGTCAAGATAACTTCGCTGAAGAAGTAATGGCCCAAATAGGTAATTAATATAAATTAGACACTTTTAAGACAAGTGTCTTTTTTATTTCTAATAAATAAAAGACATTTATGATATAATTTCTTATAGGGAGTGTTTTTATGAATCCAAGATTAAAATCTCGTTTAAGAAAAATAATATATATAATCTTATTTCTAGCTATGGCTTGTGCTTTTGTTTACTTAAGTGAAAAATATGCTAGTAATAGTGAAAGAAAAATATACAAAATAAATGATTACTATAGTGAAAATAAAAATGAATACTATGAAGTAATATCTGGTACTAAAATGATTTCATTACTTCGTAATGGTAAAAATATAATCTTTATAGGTAGTAGTTCTTCAATATATTCTCAAAAATATATTGAAGAAATAGATGAAGTATTTAATAAACTTAAAATAGATAAAGTATATTACTATGATTTAAATAATGATAAATATCAAAAAAATTCTAACTACTATGAAATAAAAGAACTATTAAAAGGATACTTAGTTACAACAGATGATAGTGATACTAACTTACTAGCTCCTAGTTTATATATCATAGATAATGGTAAAGTACTATACTATAATATAGAAACATCTGCGATGAAAAATAATGAAACTATTGAAAACTATTGGAGTGAAGAACAAGAATTTATATTCCAAGGTGAAATAACTAATGCAATTAATAAATATTATTTGAATAAATAACATTTATGCTTTATAATTAAATTATTAAAGGAAGAGATAAAAATGATAGACAGTGATATAGAATTTAAGATGATGAGTGCTTTAGAAGTAATGGATAATCGCCTTAAAACAATTAGAGCCGGAAGAGCTAATTCAGCTATGGTAAATGGTATTAATGTTGAATACTATGGAACACCAACACCTATTCAAAGTTTAGCCAATATAACAGTTCCTGAAGCCAAAACATTGATGATTAAACCATTTGATAAATCTTGCTTAAAAGATATAGTTAAAGCTATCCAAGAAGCTAATTTAGGTATTAATCCTACTGATAATGGTGAATCAGTTATCTTAACAGTTCCCGAACTTACTGAAGAAAGAAGAAGAGAATACGTTAAACAAGCTAAACAAATAGCTGAAGAAACTAAAGTAGCTTTAAGAAAAGTTCGTCAAGAAGCTAATGAAGATATTAAAAAAGATGAAAGTATTCCAGAAGATCAAGAAAAAACAATGTTAGAAGAAGTTCAAAAACTAATTAATGAATATAATAAAAAAATCGATGATAAACTAAAAGAAAAAGAAGAAGAATTAATGGCAATCTAAATAAAATTAGATTGCTTTTTTATTGCACTTTAATATATAATAAAAAGCATTACGAATCAGGTGACATTATGGAAAAAGAACGTATCGATTATGGTATTAAGTATGCCAAAGTAAAACTATCAGAAATAAAATATATCTTAATTCCGATTGATGTAGTTGAAGGCTATTCTATGGGTAATTTATTCTATAGTAGTGATGTATATAAAGTAGCTGATTCTATTACGACAATTGAAGAACAAGAATTTTTAATAGATTCTATATATAATGCTAAAGAACTATGTGAAATATATGATTATGATGATATAGAATTTGTTAAAGAATATTTCTTTACCGAAGAAAAAGATTCCCTTATCTTAGTTGAAAGTACACCTAAAGGAATAACTAAAAAAAGAGTAAATATGAAAATAATTACAGCACCTAATCCTCGTGAAGAATACTCTATGCAAAAGAAAAAACCTGCTGTAATTCTAAATGAAGATTGTCTAGATGCTTTACTAAGTATTAGTGATATTGAAATATTAAAAAAAGAACTATTAAGATATCGTAATTTAATCTCTCAATTTAAATCTTCTGAAGCCGCTAAAGGAACTACTAAAATAATAGTTGAAAATGGTCATGTTAAAGAAATAGAAACTCTTAAAGAAGTTCAAAAAGCTCCTGCAGTAGTTGAAAGCAATAAAAAATCTATAGATATAGATCCAACTGGAGTTTCCCTAAAAGGTTTAGAAACCTATATTAAAGAAAGAGTCTTTGGTCACGATGAAGAAATAAAAATCATAGCTAAAACATTAATAATGAACTATCGTGGTGGTTTAAAATATGGTACTGAACCAATCCTTATAATAGGGGAGACTGGTACAGGTAAAACAGAAACTATTAAAGCTGCCGCTAACTACCTAGGATTACCATTTATTGAAGTAAATACAGCTAACTTAGTTCCTGAAGGAATAAAAGGACCATCTATTGAAGATTGTCTATATTCCTTAATAGTAGCTTGTAACTATGATTTAGATAAAGCTGAAAGAGCTTTAATCTTCTTTGATGAATTTGATAAAATAGGGGAAAGTGGTCTAGATATTAAAGAAGCAGTTAAAGAAATAATGTTAAAATTCTTAGAAGGAACTACTTTCTTAATAGATAAAGATAAATCATCAGAAGACTTTAACTTTCGTACACATTTATTAAACAAAGTCTATGCTGGTGCTTTCCAAAACTTATTTGATAGTAAAAAACCAGTTGGTTTTAAAACATTTACTGAAGAAACTACATTTGATCCTCACCGTATATATGATTCCCAATATTTTGGTAAAGAACTAGTAACAAGAATACCTCATATTATACCTTTTTATCCTTTAGATAGAGAAACACAAAAAAGAGTTATCTTAGAATCTAAAATAAGTTTATTAAGAGCTAAAAAGATAAGATATGAAGAAGAATTTAAAGTAAAACTAATAGCTACAGATTCTTATATAAATGGTTTATTAGATTTATTATCTTCTAAAGATAAAAGTATGCGTGATCTAAATAACTTAATCTTAAAAAGTTTAGATTTCGTTGAATGTGCTTTATTAGAAAATGAAGGTTTAGTAAGGGAAGCTATACTATCTAGTGAAACAGTTACTAATCCCCATAAATTTACTTTAAAATAAAAAAAACATCTGATTTCAACTATTGTTGATTTCAGATGCTATCCTTAAAAGGGATTGCATTTGATTCTGTCAATCAAATGTATCCTTTTTTATTTTGTACAAGTTTCCTTGACAAATTCATCATAACATAAAATCCTTCTTTTATCAAGCGCGTTTAATATTTCACCTTGACATAAAATAAATAAAACTCGAACTATTTTAGCTCGAGTTTAATATTTACATGGTGTCCCCGAGGTGATTCGAACACCTGACCGATCGCTTAGAAGGCGATTGCTCTATCCAGCTGAGCTACGAGGACATTAACTCATGGAACAAATAGATTATATAATAAAATTTACTAGTTTTCAAGTCTAAATTCATCAATAACATTACCATTTACTTGAAATACTACATCACTAATTCCTAAAGTATCATAAATAGAATAAGAAATAGCATATTTTACTTCTTCCTTTAACTTACCATTATAAATACTATTAAGTAAAATATCATTAAAATTTAAAACTAAAGAATTCTCATTTTCTTCATAGTTCATTAATTCTACTTGATAATCTAAATGACTTAATAAAGTACTACTATTTAAACGATTACTCTTTAAATTATTAATAATAATTTCAACCTTAGTATCATCACTATTTATAACATAACTAATTGGAACATAATAATAATCATCCTTCTTATTTAAATAATATATCGTAACCATTTTCGTATCATAAAAAGTACTAATATCATAAACCTTATTAATTCCATAACTACGATCTAAATATAAATCTAACTTCTTATGAGAATTAGGTAATTCATTTAACTTAACCCCATCTACAAATATCATAATTTTCTTAATATCTTTAATCGTTGTTAAAGAAAAAATAATTGCTTCAATCATTTTTTCTTCTTTATCTTCTGTAATATTTAAAAATTCCTTACTAAAATTAACCTTAAATAAACCATCATCCAAACTATAATCTAATATCTTCGTATCTTTAGGTATAATAGCTTTAAATCCATTAGGTAAATTACTACTATAATTAGAATCTATTATTAAAGAATATAATATCGTTTCTATTTGTTCATCTATACTATTAGCATTAGAACTTATTTCACTCATTGCTATAAAATCATCTTCATCTATTAAATAAATATTAATACTTTTATCTCTTTTTATAGATACATCTTCTTTTAATTCATCAGGAAAATTATATAATAAAAAAGCTAATAAAAGGAGTAGAGTAGCTAAAGATATTTTTCTAAAAGTATATTTTTTTAACATTAAACCACCTATTAAATTATATTAATAAATATTATTTTAAGAATAAAAACCCTTGAAAAGGGTTTATAATTTTATTTCATTTAATTTTAATAATTCAATAATTGCTTGACCTCTACTATTAACACCTAACTTTTGAATAACATTAGATATATGATTTCTAACTGTTTTTTCACTTATCATCATCGCTCTTGCAATATCTTCTGTCGTATAATTAAGTATCAGTAAATCAAACACTTCTTTTTCACGTTTTGTTAATATATTCTTCATACAAATCTCTCTTTCTTACTACTATATTTTATGAAGAATAAATAACTATGTTAATTAAACTTAACTGTAATATACTTATTTTCACTAAATTCTTTTGTCATTCTTCTTATAATGTCATTAGCTAACTTATAATCATGTTTAGAATTATCTACGACAATAGTTACATTACTACCATTTATCTTGACAAAAGAATCATATTTAAATTCATCTTTAATAATCTTTTCTAACTTACTTTCCATACTCTTATTATTAGATATCATTAATAACTCATTATAAGCATCATTCTTACTTTGAACATCACTAGTTTCACTTAATAAGACATCTTGTAAATTATTAATAGTTTCTAAAGTTTCTTCATCACTTTGAACTCTAAGAGCTACTAATTCAGTACTTTCATTAATAACTAAACTAGTTTCAGGTTCATTATTAACTAAAGCAAAATCACTTAATTCATTTTCGTTCATACTAACATAAAAAATACTAAGTACTAAAATAACACTAAATAAAAAAGTAAACCATATACTTTGTTTATTTATCATATTCATTCCTCCATTACTAATATATTTTATTTATTTACATTAATAAATATACTTTTTATTTTACTAATTTTATAAATTATATTATTATATTAATAGGTGATATAAATGCAAATATCTAAGAAATTTAAATTATTAATACTAAGTTTAATATTATTAATCCCTACAATAACAAATGCTGCTACATCTTCAGATATTCACTTTTGTGAATATCCTGGAACATTAAGAACTTTTATGATAATAGGTATTGGTCTTAATATTATTAAAACAGTTATTCCTTTAATAATCATTGGGGGAGGAATAATAACTTTTTCTAAAATAGTTATATCTGGTAAAGAAGATGAATTAAAAGCTAGTGTAGGAACATTAATAAAAAAAATAGTTGCTGGCTTAGTAGTTTTCTTACTACCTACAGCTATCAATTATGCTTTTAATACTTTAATAACTAATGATACATCTAAATTTACGGAGTGTTCAACTTGTTTATTAGATACAGATCATTGTAATATACCAGAACAAGATCCAACTACATATCAAGAAGATTAGATAAACTAATCTTTTTTTATTTATTAAAAAGGATAATAACTCTCTTACATAGAAAATATAAAGTGAAGGGAGTAAATATGAAAAAAGATTATATAGTTAAACAAAATGATATTAGAGATTGTGGTATCTGTTGTTTAGAATCAATTATAAAGTATTATAAAGGCTATATACCATTAGAAACACTAAGGTTAGATACAAAGACTAATACTAATGGAACAACAGCCTACAATCTCATTAAAACAGCGCAAAAATATGGCTTTAATGCTATAGGACAAAAGATAAATAAATTAGATTCTCTTATTCTACCAGCTATTGCTCATATAATAACTGGTAAAGGTTTAAATCACTTTGTTGTAATATACAAAGTAACTAATAAATATGTCTATATTATGGATCCAGCTAAAGGATATCAAAAAGTAAAAAAAGAAGACTTTATAGCAGAATGGACTAATATAATACTAATCTTTAAACCTTACAAACAAATACCTCTATACAAAATAAAAACTAATATTAAAGATTTATTTATAAATCTCGCCCTAAAAGAAAATAAACTATTAATAAAAATAATAATATCTAATATAATTATCACTATATTATCAATAATTACTAGTTACTATTTAAAAATAATTACTACAATAGTTGAAACTAGTTACATAAATACAACTATTTTTATAATGCTTATATTCTTATTTTTAACTATTATAAAAATATTTTATAACTATTATAAAAATGAATTAGCTATATATCTTAATAAAAATATAAATCTTCGTTTAATAACAGATTTTATATATCATATCTTTAATCTCCCTTTAGATGTTATTAAATCAAGATCTACTGGCGAAATAATTACTAGAGTAAATGATTTATATAATATAAAAGAACTATTTTCTGAAATATTAATAACTATTATTCTAGATTTCTCTTTAACATTTGGATCTATTTATTTTCTAATTAATATAAATAGTAAATTATTTTTAATTCTTTGTATAATTTCTATAATATATTTAATTATCGGTATAATAGCAAGTCCATTTATCGAAAAGAAAATAAATAATAACATCGATTTAGAAACAGAATTTAATTCTTCTTTAACTGAAAATATTTCTTCTTTAGAATCTATAAGTAACTTAAATCTAATTGATTATTATGAAAATAAAACTGAAGAAACATTTATTAATTATGAAAAAGATAGTTTTAATAATTCTAAATTCTTTAATATCATAACATCTTTAAAAAATGCTATTAATGAATTAGGATTATTTATCATATCTAGTTATGGTATATACTTAATAAGTATAAATAAACTAACTATCTTAGAATTAATAACATTTAATAGTTTAGTATCATATTTTATAAGTCCTATTGAAAGTGCCATAGATTTACTTCCTAAATATCACTTAATTAAATTATCTTTTAATAAAATAAGTGAATTTATAAATATAGATTTATTAAATAGAGGAAAGATAGAAGAATTTAAACCAGGTGATATTAATTTTAATAATATATCTTATAGTTATGATGACTATCATAAATCATTAGATAAAGTTAATTTATTTATTAAAGAAAATGAACATATATTACTTAAAGGACCCTCAGGTTGTGGTAAAAGTACTTTATGTCAGATCTTAAATAAAAATATTAATAACTATGATGGAAGTATTAATATAGCTAATATAAATATTAAAGATTATTCATTAAATACAATAAGAAAGAATATCTTATATGTATCTCAAAGAGAAAAGATATTTTCAGATACTATTAAAAATAATATTACATTAAATAAAAAGTATAGTTTAAAAGAAATAAATGATGTTCTAAATATAACTAAAGTTAATGAAATAATAGCTAAGAAATCTCTTCGTTTAGATTCTATATTATATGATAGTGGTTTTAATCTAAGTGGAGGAGAAAGACAAAGAATCATCTTAGCTAGATCTTTACTACGTAAACCTAAAATATTAATATTAGATGAATCTTTAAGTGAAGTAGATCACTTAACAGAAACAGAAATATTACATAATATTGATTCATATTTAAAAGATACTACTTTAATATACATATCTCATACAGAAAATACATATTTTAAAAATATCTTAGAAATGAAGAAATCATATGAATAATAAAATCATCCTATTAAATAAAAAACCTCAAAATTATAATATGTATATAATTATAATAAGTTTTCTCCTATTCATATCTTCATTATGGAAAATATATACATATGATTCTTATTATTTAACAGGTATAATAACATGTAATGAAGAATGTAGTATTAAAGCATCAATTCCTTATAATAAAATAGATATCTTTAATAATAGTAAAATAGAGTATCAAAATAAAGAATATGAAATAAAAGAAATAACTTATGAAGAACCTTATTTAAATAATTCTATTCCTTATGAAGATATAACTATTAAAACAGATATCAATAGTAAAGATCGTTTAATTAATTTTAAAATAATTTATAATAAACAAAGAATAATAAATAAAATAAAAAATATTATGAAAGGAGTATAAAAATGAATTTAACAGAAAAAGAATTATATAATATAGAGGGTGGAGGTTTTAAATTATCTGCCGGATTCGGTATTTTCTTAGGAGGTTTAATTTCTTTTCTAATTGGATTAGGTAAAGGAATAATGTCTCCTGCTGTATGTAAATAGGTGAAATATGACTAACGAAGAATTATTAAATATTAAAGGTGGAACAACTAATTATACTTCAGCTGGTTTTCTAAATGCTTTAGCTCGAGGTATCTCTGTATTATATAATCTTGGAGTATCATGTGGTGAAACATTAAGATACTTTATAAAAGGCAATAAATGTTAAGCAAAGAGCAGAAATGCTCTTTGTTTATTTGATAAATTATCTCTTTTAGTGCGAAATAAGAGTTTTTTTCACTTGTCAAGTATTTTATGAAGTGTTATAATCTTAAATAGTTAATGAAGGGAGGGAAAGTGTAATGACTAAAGTAGTAGTACAAAATGGCAACATTGATGCGGCTTTAAAGAAATTTAAAGTAAAAGTTGCAAAAAGTGGAGTCCCTTCAAAATTAAAAGAGAAAAAATGCTATGATAAGCCAGGAGTTAAAAGACGTAAGGCTAAAGAGGAAATGATTAGAAATTCTCGTAAACGTAGAAGAAATGACAGATAGGAAGTGTAAAGATGGCTTTAACTGATACTGTAGTAAAAGATATGACTGCTGCAATGAAAGCACAAGACAAATTTAATTTATCTGTTCTTCGTATGTTAAAAACTGCTCTTCAAAATGAAAAGATTAGTAAAAAACATGATCTATCTGATGAAGAAGCAATTGTTGTTATTAAAAGACAAGTAAAACAAAGAAAAGATAGTATTACTGAGTATGCTAAATATGGTAAAGATGAAGAAGTAGCAAATCTTAATAAAGAAATAGAATGCTTATCTAAATATTTACCAGAAGAATTATCTGAAGAACAAATAAATAAAGTTCTAGATGAAGTATTTGCTGAACTTAAACCTGAAAGTATTAAAGAAATGGGTAAAGTTATGAAAGAAGCTACAACTAGACTTGGTAATGGCGCAGATATGTCTTTAGTAAGTTCTTTAGTAAAACAAAGATTAAGTTAAGATGATGAAAATCATCTTTTTTTATGTCAAGAAATAGTAAGGTTCATTGAAATACCTTGCCTAAGTTGTTATAATAAAAATATGCAATAAAAAATCTTTAGGGAGGTGTTTTGATGACAAAACCAATTGTGTCTGTTATTGTTCCTGCATATAATGCTGAAAAAACAATTGATAAGTGCCTCCAAAGTCTTATAAATCAAACTTTAACTAAAATAGAAATAATAGTTATAAATGATAAAAGTAGAGATAATACGTTAAAAATATTAAATAAATATAAAGATAATCCTAAAATAAAAATTATCGATAATGAAAAAAATTTAGGACCAGCTGCATCACGTAATAAAGGTTTAGATATCGCAACAGGTAAGTACATTGGTTTTGTAGATAGTGATGATTATGTTGATGAAAAAATGTTTGAAGAAATGTCTTCTAAAATGACAGATGACATTGATTTAGTATGTTGTGGTCGTTACAACGTAACTAAAAATGGTATGAAAGAAATAATCAATACCAGTAAAGAAACTGATGCTAAAGCATTTTCTAAAACATCAAATTATAATTGTGATAAATTATTTAAAAAATCTATTATCGATAAATATAATCTACGTTTACCAGAACAGTACAGCTATGCCGAAGATTTTGCTTTTGGTATAAGATATAAATACTATGCTAATAAAATGTATATTATAGAAAAACCATTTTATTATTATTTATTTGATAGTGAAAATTCAATTACTAATAGTTATAAAAAGAATCTTTTAAATATAATAGATGTTCTTGAAGATATGGTAGTATTTTTTAAAGAAAATAATGATTTTGAAAAATATGAAAAAGAACTAATTGAATTAAGTGCTGGCTTCTATGTAAGAAGAATTAGAGAATTTAAAAAATTTAATGATAAAAAATTGCAAAGAGAATTTGTTAAAAAATTTTTAAACTATTTTAAAAAGAACTTCAAAAATTATAAGCATCAAGTAAATTTATTTAAATCTAAACATTATCGTTTTTATAGATGTTCATATTTATTAATGCTTTTATATATAGAAATAGTAGGATTAAGGAGGAAAAAATAATGAAAAAACAATTCAAATTTTCAGTAATAGTACCCATTTATAATGTAGAAGAGTACTTAGAAGAAACAATCGAAAGTGTAATTAATCAAACAATTGGTTTTGAAGATAATATTGAATTAATTTTAATTAATGATGGATCTCCTGATGATTCAGAGAAAATATGTTTAAAATATCAAGAATTATATCCTGATAATATCATTTACTATAAACAAAAAAATGCTGGTGTCTCAGCAGCTCGTAATAAAGGTATTGAATTAGCAAGCGGAGAATTAATAAACTTCTTAGATAGTGATGATAAATGGTCATTAAATACTTTTAAAATAGTTTATGATAATTATTTAGAACATCAAGACGTTCATGTATTTAGTACTAAAATGCGTTATTTTGATGCTCAAAAAGGTAATCATGTTTTAAATTATAAATATAAAAATGATAAAATAATCGATATTAGAGAAGATTATCAATACATTCAATTAAGTACATGTTCATGTTTTATTACAAAAGATGTAATTAAAAACTATAAATATGACTTAGAAACAAAAAACGAAGAAGATACGAGATTAATAAATGAAATATTATTTAAAGAATATAAAATGATGATCTTATCAAAACCAGTTTATTATTATCGTCGTCGTCGAAATCAAACTTCCGCTAGTCAAAATTCATTAACAAATAATCCTTGGTATACAGTAACACCACACAAAGTATATGAATATTTATTTGAAAAATCAGAAAAAGAATTTGGTAAAGTTTTAGATTATGTTAAATTTTTAGTAGCTTATGATATTGGATGGCGTTTAACAACTTCATCAATGAGTGATTTAATAACTGAAAAAGAACAAAAAGACTACATAAAATGTATTACTAATTTAATAAAGAAAATAGATTTTGATTTTTTTAAGGAACAAAAAAATATTCCTCCAACATATCTAATGTACATATATAACATTAAATATAATAAAGATATCTCAACGTTAATTTCTATTAAAGATGGTGATGTTATTTGTAATTTATTAGAAGAACCTAAAAACAAAATAAAATTTATGCAAATAGATGACATATATATTGAAGATAATATTTTACAAATAATAGGACGTATAAATCAAAGCTTATATTCAAAAGACAAAATCAAATTTATTGTTGATGGTGAAGAACAAGAAATAGAATATTATGAATTACATAATAACTTTGATGAAATATCATTTAGTAACGAAAAAATCACTAGCTATTATGGCATAGATGTTAAAGTAGATATTAATAAAGTTAAAGAATTCGGCTTTGTATATAATAAGAATAATGATTACTTAAATTTAAGTTTTTCTAATCAAAGTAATCTAACCAATTTATTAAAAGGAAGCTATTATGTATATAAAAATAAAATGGTAACTTTAGATAAAGGAAAATTTAAAATATCTAACAGAAGTATTTTTAAATGCATTGGAAGAGAGTTTAAAAATATCTTTGGCTTAATTGGTAAAGGTAAAATTAAGCAATTAATTTTGAGATTATTAATAATTCTTAGTAAACCATTTGCTCCTAAAAATATTTGGTTATTATCTGATAGAGTAAATGTTGCTGATGATAATGCCGAACATTTATTTAAGTATATAAATGAAAACCATAGAGAAGAAGTAAATGCTTATTATGTAATATCTAAAGATTGCAAAGATTTTGAAAGAATGAAACAATATGGAAAAGTTATTGATAATAATTCTTTAAAATATAAATTTTTATTTGTTAATGCAGATTATATTATTTCTTCACACGCCGAAGTATACATAACAAATTTATTTGGTAAAAATAATCAATATTATAAAGATTTATTTAAGTTTAAATATGTCTTTCTACAACATGGAATTACACAAAATGATATATCTTCCTGGTTAAATCCAAATACCAAACATATAGATATGTTTGTTTCAGCAGTTCAAAAAGAATATGATTCATTATGTACATATGGTTATAATAAAAATGTAATTCAACTAACTGGTTTTCCACGTTATGATGGTTTAGTTACTAAAAAAAGTCAATATGAATTGCATAATACTATTATGGTTTCTTTTACATGGCGTAGTAACATAGCGAATAAAATAGATCGTATAACAGGAGCTAGACTATATAATGAAAAATTTAAAAACACAGACTATTATAAGTGGATAAATAATTTACTAAACGATAAAAAATTACATAAAGTATTAAAAGATTATAACTATAAAATAAGATTCATTCCTCATCCTAATGTTTTACCACAACTTAAAGATTTTGAATTAAATGAATATGTCGAAATAGCAGAAGGTAATATAAATTATCAAAAAGAATTCTGTGAAAATAAATTACTTATAACTGATTATTCAAGTGTTTATTTTGACTTTGGTTATTTAAAAAAACCGGTTTTATATTTTCAACCAGATCGTGAAACTTTTTATGAAGGTCAAATATATAATAAAGGATATTTTGATTACAATACTATGGGATTTGGTCCATGTTGTACTGACTATGATGACTTTATAAAAGAATTAATTAATTTAATAAAAAAAGATTGTAAGCTTGAAAAGAAATACGAAAAACGAATTGATGATTTCTTTACTTATCATGATGCCAACAATTGCGAAAGAGTTTATAATAAAATAAAGAAATTAAAAGGAGAATAAATATGAATTTGTACTTACTCTTTATCGTTTTAATTTCATTAATAGGAATTAAAGTATTTATTACTTCAAGCAATAAAGATTATTTAAGTAAAGAAAATACAACTTGTGTTAAAGGAATATTTACTTTAATAGTATTTTATAGTCATTATTGTTCTTATACTAAAGTTCAAATGTCAAAAGATTTTATAATGTTATATTTAAGGAATTTTTTAGGTCAATTAATGGTTACAATGTTCTTATTTTATTCTGGATATGGAATATACGAATCGATAAAAAAGAAAAAGAAAAAATATATAGATTCAATACCCAAAAATAGAATTTTAAAAACTTTAGTTCATTTTGACATAGTAGTTTTAATGTTTGCTCTTGCAAATATACCAATTGGTAATAAAAAATCTATCGTCGATATTTTACTTGCTTTAACCGGTTGGGGGGGGATTGGTAATAGTAATTGGTATATATTTGCTATACTATGCTTGTATTTATCTACTTATTTTGCTTTTAAAATATTTGATAAAGATGATAAAAAAGCCATAGCTTTAAACTGGGTATTGGCTTTACTAATTGTAATGATAATTGGTGTTCATCGCGGTAAAGCATTAGCTTATTGCTATAATACCATTTTATGTTATCCCTTAGGATTAACGTACTCTTATTATAAAGAAGAAATAAATAAAATATTATTTAATAATAAAAAATATTTAATTGTCTTATTTGTTGTACTAATATCATTCTTATCTATTAAGAAGATTGCTAATACTAATGCATTAATATATAACATAACTTCAATATTCTTTGTATTATTAGTTGTACTTGCAACAATTAAAGTTAATTTAAGCAGCCCTATATTAAAATGGTTTGGTGATAACTTGTTTTGTATTTATATATTACAACGTTTACCAATGATAATATTTTCAAAACTTGGCCTTGCCACATCTCATGCATATAGATTTGCAATGTATAGTTTTATAATTACCATAATTTTAACATTTATAATGAATTATATTTTCAAATTTATTGATAAAAAAATATTAAAAGTATAAATAAATAATACTTTAAATAAATAATGATAAATGCTAAAATAATGTAGAAGGTGAGTTATGAAAAAATTTTTTAAAAACATCAAAAAGTATTATAAATATGCTGTTAGATCTGCTAAAGCCGAACTAAAAAGTGAAGTAGCAGATTCATACCTTAACTGGTTATGGTGGGTTATTGAACCATTCTGCTTTATGCTTATTTATACATTTATTTTTGGTTATGTTTTCAAAAACAATGAATTATATTTTGCTTCATTTGTAATGGTTGGACAAGCATTATGGGATTTCTTTAACCGCATGATAACGGGTAGTGTTAAATTAATCGTTAATAATCGTGATTTAGTTACAAAAGTATATATTCCAAAATATATCTTACTATTTTCTAAATCATTAACTTATTTATTTAAAATGGCTATTTCTTTAGGCTTAGCTTTAGGTTTAATGATATTCCAACATGTTCCTATTACATGGCATTTAATCTTAATTATTCCTGTAATTGCTGTATTATACGTTATTACATTTGGTATAGGAATGATTTTAATGCACCATGGTGTTACATTTAATGACCTAGGTAATTTAACTAATATAGCTTTAAGAATGGTCTTCTATTTATCTGGTATTTTCTATAATATTAGATCTAGACTAAAAGGAAAACTTGGTTATTTATTATTAAGAGCAAATCCAATTGCATTCTTAATGGATCAAGCACGACAAGTAGCTATCTCAGGTAATTTAGTAAGTATTAAAGGCTTAGCTTTCTGGCTTGTTATAGGTTTAATACTATGTATTTATGGTGTTCATGTTATTCATAAATATGAAAATAGTTATGCGAAGGTGATATAGTATGGCAACAAAAGAAAATAAAAAAGAAATAGCTGTTACAGTGAAAAACCTTCATATAACATATCGTGGTTTAAAGAAAACATCTATAAGAGCATCATGGAAAAACTTTGGTAATAAAGTAGAACTATTCCATGCTCTAAAAGGCGTAAGCTTTGAAATAGAAGAAGGTAAAATCCTAGGTATTATAGGTAAAAATGGTTCTGGTAAATCAACCATGTTAAGAGCTATTGCTGGTATCTTTTCACCAGATAAAGGTTCTATAGATTTACATGGACGTACAATATCTTTACTATCTATAGGTGTTGGTTTTAATAAAAAACTAACTGGTAAAGAAAATATCTATTTATCAGGAATGCTTCTAGGTTTCTCTGAAGAAGAAATAGCTAAAAAAGAAAAAGAAATAATTGAGTTTGCTGATATTGGTGACTTTATTAAAAAACCAGTTAAAACATATTCATCAGGTATGTATTCTAAACTAGCATTTGCTATAACAGCTATCTTAGAAACTGATATAACTTTAATAGATGAAGTATTATCAGTTGGAGATGTTCAATTTAAAGAAAAAAGTTATAATAAGATGAAAGAATTAATCTCAGATGAAAAAAGAACTGTTATTATCGTATCTCATAGTTTAGGTACAATAAAAGAATTATGTGATGAAGTATTGTGGTTAAATGATGGTGAAATCAAAATGATTGGTAAACCAGATGATGTAATACCAAAATACGAAGAATTCATGAAACAACTTTAAGATTAATTAAGTTAATAAACAAAGAGGACAACCTCTTTGTTTTGTTTTATGTTTAAAAAAATGATATACTATTAATACTTGCGTAAAAAAGAGGTTCATAAAATGAGAAAGAAAAGTACAAAATCAATTGCTAAACTGAAAACTTTATATATAGTTGTTCCTTGTTACAATGAAGAAGAAATAATTCAAGAAACAACCAAACAATTAAAAATAAAGATGGAGAACTTATTAAAAGAATCATTAATTTCTAAAGATAGTAGAGTATTATTTGTAAATGATGGTTCTAAAGACCATACTTGGACAATGATCGAGGAAATGCATAAAAGTGATAAAACTTTTACAGGTCTTTCTTTAACTAACAATTATGGTAAACAAAAAGCTATCTTAGCAGGGTTAGAAAAATGTGCCGATTTAGCCGATATAATAATTACTTTAGATGCTGATTTACAAGATGATATTAATATAATTGATGAAATGATAAAAGAATATGATAAAGGTTATAAAGTAGTTTATGGTGTTAGAATACCAAGACCAAAAGATTCATTCTTTAAAATAGGACTTTCTAGTATAACTCATCAATTATTAAATAAAATGAATATTAAAACAATTAAAAATCATGTTGATTTTCGTTTAATTGATAAAACTGTAGTAAATGAAATATTAAAATATAAAACTAATAATATAAATTTAAAAGTCTTAATACCTAAACTAGGTTATAATTCATCTATAGTTAATTATACTAAAAATGATCGTTTTGCTGGTAAATCTAAAAATACTTTTAATAAAAGAATAACTTCACTTACTAATATTATTACATCATTTAGTATTAAACCATTAAGATTTATTTTATATATAGGAATAATTACTTTTATTATAAGTTTATTAGTTATTATCTATTTATTAATTTTATCAATAAATAGTATTACTAAATATATAATACCATTTATCTTTTTAGCTACTAGCTTACAATTAATATCTTTAGGTATTATAGGTGAATATATTGGTAAAATATATAGTGAATTAAATAATAAAAATTTATATGTAATTGAAAAAGATTTAGATTAATAAAGTATAAACTTTACACTTTGTCTTTATATATCATTTAAAAAATGATAAAATATTAGTAAGAATTAAAAAATATTAATATTTTAAAGGAAAAGAAGGATAAAAATGAAAAAAATTATTACATATGGAACATTTGATTTATTAACACCAGGACATATTGCTTTACTTAAATTTGCTAAAAGTCTAGGTGATTACTTAATAGTAGGTGTTTCAACAGATGAATTTAATGCTATTAAACATAAACATTCATATCTTAATTATGAAGAAAGAAAAATAATTATGGAAGCTATTAAATATGTTGATGAAGTTATTCCAGAAGAGAATTGGGAACAAAAAGTTCACGATATTGAAACTAATAACATCGATACACTTGTAATGGGTAGTGATTGGGAAGGTAGTGAGAAATTTAAATACCTTGAAGACTATTGCCATGTAGTATTCTTTAAAAGAATTAGTGATTTCTCATCAACTAATTTCCGTAATTTTATAGCAGCACATAAAGATGAAAACGAAAATATAGACCAATAATTAAACTACCAATTATTATTGGTAGTTTTTTAAAGGAGTAGAGAGCAATGAAGTTTATCTTGATTATTTTTAAAGTCCATTTACAAATAATATATTTCTTTATTAAACTATTTACTAAACAAAAAAAGAGAGTCTTTTTTCTTAGTCGTCAAACTAATAGTCCTTCCTTGAATTATCAATTATTAATAGATTATATAAAAGATAATGATAAAAGTATTGATATTAAAGTAAGTTGTTTAAGAGTATCAGAAGGATTAAATAAAGTATTACATACTTCAAAAAAATCTATTATTCATCAGTTGCCTTTATTATTTAAAGAACTAGGTAATTGTTTAAAATATTATTTTACTTTATATAAACAAATGGTTTATATAGCTACTTCTAAAGTTATAATTACCGATGGTTATAATCCTTTAATAAGTTGTTTAAAACATAAGAAAAATACTTGTATAATTCAAATGTGGCATGCCTTAGCAGCTATTAAAATGTTTGGTTATCAATCAATAGGTCGTAAAGATGGTATGAATCCTAAGACAGCTAAAATTCTTAATATGCATGCCAATTATGATTATATCTTATCTGGTTCAGTAGCTATGAATAAACCATTTAGTGAAGCTTTTAATACCGATATAAATAAAGTACTAGCAATAGGTACTCCCTATGTAGATTATTTACTAAATTTAAAAGTAGATAAAGAAGAAATCTATCAAAGTATTAAAACATTAGATAAAAATAAACCGATAATATTATATTCGCCAACATTTAGAAGAGATGGTAGAGATAATATCAAAGAGGTAATTAATAATATTGATTGTCAAAAATATAACTTAGTTATAACTCTTCATGAATTAGATGCTAAAAAGATAGATACTAGTAAATATAAAGATGTTATTATAAATCCTCAAGTAAATTATCCTAGTCTTTTAAAAATGGCTGATTATGTTATAACTGATTATTCAGCTTTAATGATTGAAGCAGCTATCTTAAAAACTAATATCTTACTTTATGTATATGATTATGAAAAGTACGAAGAAGAAAATGGTTTAAATGTTAATCTATTTAATGAATTACCAAACTATACATCTAAAAATATTAAAGATTTAGTTAAAGTAATAGATAATAATTCATATGATAAAAAAATACTTTTAAACTTTAGAAAAAAATTTATTACTAATCTAAGTAAAGATAGTACTAAAAAAATATATGAATTAATTAAAGGAGAATTAAAATGATAAAAAAATTAAAAAAATTAATAGTAGATATTTCTAAGAAGAATGTCTTTTTAAGAAAAATATTTAGAAAAGCTAATATGATGAGAAGAAAACTTTCTTATCATCACTATTTAATTAAGTATAAAGTAGATGATAAGACAATTTTATTTGAAACATTTAATGGACGTACTTATGGTTGTAGTCCTAAAGCTATATACGAAAAAATGTTAGAAATGAAAGAATTTAAAGATTATACTTTCGTTTGGTCTTTTGTTGATCCAGAAAAACATGAAGTAAAAAAATCTAAAAACTTAATTATTATTAAACATGGTTCTAAAGATTATTATAAATATTTTTCTATAGCTAAATACTGGATAGTTAATTCTATCGTAGAAGAAGGCATAAAAAAGAAAGAAAACCAAGTATATGTTCAATGTTGGCATGGTACACCATTAAAAAGATTAAGATGTGATATTGAAGTAGATGGTAGTGTTTTAAATACTATTGAAGAAATAAGAAAGAGAAATGATATTGATGCTAAAAGATTTGATTACTTTATCTCTCCATCTAAATTTTGTACTGAAAAATTTACATCAGCTTTTAACTTAAAAAATCTTGGCTTAGAAGATATTATTATTGAAAAAGGTTATCCTCGTAATGATTCATTATTCCATTATACAGATAAAGATATTAAAAGAATAAAAGATAAATACAATATCCCTAAAGATAAAAAGATTATCTTCTATTTGCCGACATTTAGAGATAACCAACATGAATCAGGAGTAGGATATACATATAACTTAGGTATAGACTTTGACTCTTTAGCTAAAAAATTTAAAGATAAATATATTATTCTATTTAGTCCTCACTACTTTGTGGCTAAACAAGTAGATGTAAGTAAATATAAAGGTTTTGTAATTGATGTATCAGGTAATGATGATATAAATGATATGTATATAATAAGTGATATCATTATGACTGACTATTCAAGTGTCTTCTTTGATTTTGCTAACTTAAAAAGACCTATGTTATTCTATATGTATGATTTAGACTTATATAAAGGCAAATTAAGAGACTTTTACCTAGATTTAGATGAATTACCAGGTCCAATCGCTGAAACTCAAGAACAACTAGAAAAAAACCTAGAAACTATTATTGAAGATCAACCTAAGTATGCTAAAAAATATAAAAAGTTTAATGAAAAATTTAATTACTTAGATGATGGTAATGCTTCAGAAAGAGTTATAAAAGAAATCTTTAAATTAAAATAATTAGAATACTAATAAGTATTCTTTTTTCATATACTTTACTAGGTGATATTATGTTAATTAATAATCTAAGAGATATCTTTATCAATGAAGCTTATTCTATTAATTTAACTAATAATAAAATATATATAAATAACTATGAAAAATTAATATCTATAACCGATAACCAAATTATTATAAAAATATCTAATTTTAATATCATAATAAAAGGAACTAATTTTAAAATAGTTAAAATGTTTGATAAAGAAATATTATTTAATGGTCAAATAGAAAGTTTAATATATAACTATAAATAATTTAATATCTATTAGTATTAAAACTAAATCACCTAATAAAACCATTAAATACCTTAGAAATTTAAATATAAATATATATTATATTAATTATAATAAAGATAGTATTACTATAAAAATAAAAGATAAAGATTTAAAAATATTAAGTAAATTTTATAATTATAAAATAAATAACTATTATGGAACTAAAAGATTAATTAATTATATTAAAAATAACTATCTATCTTTTATTTATCTTTTATTTATAATTATCTTAATATTTATCTTTACTAGATTTACTATTAATATAGAAGTAATAACTGAGAATAAAGAACTTAAAAGTATCTTATTAAATGAATTAGATAAAAATGGTATTACTAAGTATTCTATTATTAAAAATTATCAAGATATAGAAATAATTAAAGATAATATTAAAAATAATAATAAAGATTTAATAGAATGGTTAAATATTGAAATAGTAGGTATGAAATATATTATTAATATAGAACCTAAAATATCTAAGAATAAAGAAGAATCTTATTCTTATTGTCATATTATATCTACTAAAGATAGTATTATTACTAGAATAATAACTAGTAAAGGTACTGAAATAAAAGATATTAATGATTCTGTTAAAAAAGGAGATATTATTATATCAGGAGATATAACTTATAATAATGAATTAAAAAATAAAGTATGTGCTAGTGGTAAAGTATATGGACGTACTTGGTATACTATTAATTTATCTTTACCTAGATATTATGAAGAAATAACTAAATTAAATAAAACAAGATATAATTTATTATATAAATATCATAATAAGTCTTCTAAGGTCTTTAAAAGCCGTTTAGACAAGTATTTAGTAGAGAATAATAAAATAATCAATCTACTAGGGTTTGAACTATATATTCAAAAAGAAATAGCTATAAACACTATATTAAAAGAATATAGTACTAAAGAACTAGAAGATAATATAAAAAAAGAAATAGATAATAAGTTAAAACATACTTTAAAAGGAGAATACTATATAATTGATCAAAAAGTTTTGAAAAAAGATATAAATAATAGTAAAATAAATATAGAATTATTTATAGTAGCAGAAGAAGAAATAGGTAAACAAGTTATTAATAAAGATGAATAATTAGTAAAGGATGAATAATATGCATAATTTATCAATATTTTATGATACATTTTATACAGCAATAAAAAATACTTGGCCAATGTTAACTCTATTTATAATAATAATGCTTGTTCTAAAACTATCTCGTGTCTATATAAATCATGATAAATTTATCTTTTATAAAGAATTCTATTCTTTATTATTTACTATCTATATTTTATTATTATATTATTTATTACTAAGTACAGAAAATGCTGCTAATGGTATAAATTTTATTCCTTTCTATGAAATGACTAGATATTCAATAGGTTCTAAAGCTTTTTATTATAATGTAATAGGTAATATAGTTTTATTTATTCCCTTTGGTTATTTTGTTTCTGATTATTTAAAAGCAAAAAGAATATCTCATATTTTATTTGTTTCTATTATCATAAGTTTGACAGCAGAAGCAATTCAGTATAAAATAGGTCGTGCTTTTGATGTTGATGACATAATATTAAATGTATTAGGATCTATTATAGGATTTATGTTCTATATAAGTATTCGTGCTATTAAAAATCATTTACCAGGATTTTTACATAATAATATTTTTTATAATATATTAGCTATCTTAGTATTAATAGCTATTATATTATTATTTGGTAGTATATGGGGGGCTTAAGATTTAATGGAAAATAATTATACTATAGAAGATAATAATTTATATAAAGATTATGACTATTTATATAGTTTATTAGATCATACTTTAGAACATGAAAAAGTTAATAATGCTGTCTTTTCTATTATATTTGTAGGTGATGATGAAATACATCAAATTAACCGTGATTATCGTCATGTTGATCGTATTACAGATGTTATTTCATTTGCATTTGAAGATAGTGATGATTTAGGGTATAATGGTATACGAATGCTTGGTGACATTTATATATGTATTCCCCAAATGAAAAGACAAGCATTAGATTATGGTCATAGTGAAAAAAGAGAACTATCTTTCCTAGCAGTTCATGGCTTATTACATTTATTAGGTTATGATCATATGCAAAAAGAAGATGAAGAAGTAATGTTTTCTTTACAGGAGTTGATGTTAAGTGACGAAAATATCCAGAGATGAAATTAAAAAAAGAGGTTTTGGTCGTTTCTTTAGAAGTTTTAAATATTCTATAGAAGGTTTAATATATGCATATAAATATGAACAAAGTATGTTAATACATGTTATTGCAACTATCTGTGTAATAGGTGCTAACATCTTTTTTCGCGTCAAAGGTTACGAATGGTTAATTAGTTTATTAGCTATTGGTATGGTTTTATCAGCTGAATTAATTAATACAGCTATTGAAGCTGTAGTTGACTTAGTAACTTTAGAAATTCACCCTTTAGCTAAAATAGCTAAAGACTGTGGTAGTGCAGCTACCTTTGTTCTAGCTATGATGGCCGCAGGTATTGGTTTTGTCATTTACATACCTCATATTATAGATTTAATAGGTAAGGTATTTTAATGAAAAGTGGTTTTGTTAGTTTAATAGGTCGTCCTAATGTCGGTAAATCTACTTTATTAAATACTATAATTAATGAAAAAATAGCTATTACTTCAAATAAACCTCAAACTACAAGAAATATTATTCAAGGTATTTATAATGAAGAAGGCTATCAAATAGTATTTGTCGATACTCCTGGTATTCATAAACCAATTAATAAATTAGGTAAATTCTTAAATAAGGAAGCTCAAAGTCTTACTAAAGATGTTGATGTTATTTTATTAGTAGTAGATGCTAAAGAAGGTTTAGGACCTGGTGATAAAAAAATAATTAGTTCTTTAGAAGGTACTGATGCTAGTGTAATTCTTGTATTAAATAAAATAGATAAAATGACAGATCAAGAATTACTAAGAGCTATTAATAATTATAAAGATTTATATGCTTTTGCTGAGATAGTCCCAGTATCAGCATTAAATAATAATAATGTTAAAACATTAATAGATGTTATAAAAAAATATTTAACTGATAATATGCGTTATTTTGATGAAGATACAATTACTACTAATACATTAAGTTTCTTAGTAAGTGAATTTGTCCGTGAAAAGATATTTAGATTAACTGAAGAAGAAATACCTCATAGTATTACATGTATAACATCTAAATATGAAGATAAAAAGAATATTGTCAATATTACAGTAGATATAATCGTTGATCGTGACTCTATTAAAAAAATAGTAATTGGTAAACAAGGTTCTTTACTAAAAGAAGTTGGTATTGAAGCTCGCAAAGATATAGAAAAGTTAGTAGGTAAACAAGTATATCTTGAACTATATGTTAAAACTATTCGTAATTGGCGTGATAAAGAAAGATACTTAAATGAACTAGGTTTTAATGAAAAAGATTTTATTTAATGAATAAAAAATAAATAAAGAACCCATTATATTATTAGAAAGGATGGGTTCTTTTTATGAATAAAAAAGAAGCATGGAATAAATTTAAAAAAACAGGTAAAATAGAAGATTATTTAAAATATAAAAATATAAAATAGAAGTGATTAATATGATAAGTAAATTTGAAGGTATTATAATAACAGAAACTCCTTATGGAGATCATTCTAAAATAATAAATGTTTTAACTAAAGAAAAAGGTTTAATAGGTATTATGTGTCATAATGCTAAAAGTATTAAAAGCCCTTTACGTACTAAAACCTTAAAATTTACTTATGCTTACTTTCATATTAGATATAATGAAAATAAACTATCTACTTTAATAGATGTCGATATAATAAATAATTTATCTAATATTAAAGAAGATATAACTTTAATAAGTTATATGTCTTACTTAACTGATTTAACTTACCAAGTAATAAAACAAAATAATGATCCTAATATTTATGATATATTTAAAAATACTATTCTTAAAATAAATGATAAACAAAATCCTCAAATATTAACTAATATATTAGAATTAAAATACTTAGAATATTTAGGAGTAGGATTAAACTTAGATTCTTGTATTAAATGTGGTAATAAAACTAAAATAGTTACTTTAGATCCTGATGAAGGAGGATTTATTTGTCAAGATTGTTATACTAATGAAAAATTAATATCTCCTAAAGCTATTAAATTAATTAGAATGTATTATTTAATAGATATAAGTACTATAACAGATATTAAGATAAGTAAAGATGTCTCTGAAGAAATTAATTATTTCTTAAATAAATACTATGATAGATATACAGGCTTATATTTGAAAAGTAAAGACTTCTTACATAAAATAAATAACTTAAATTAAGTTATTTTTTTGTGCCTAAAATGTTCGTCGAAATAAATATATTTTTGTTGACAAATGTAGACCGGGGGGGGGTAGAATATTATTATAAATGGGAAAGAAGGAAAGATAAAATGGAAAAAGACAAAGACTGGGAACAGGGGATAAGAGAGAAGATTAACGCCAATCGTAGCTTACACCAACTTTTATCAGAAGTTGATGCGAGCGACGAAAAAACATGGACACTAAAAAAATTGTTACTTCGAATGACTGTTGTTTTAAGTGAAGCAACAGACACTAAAAGAGGCAATTTAATTAGTATGTGTATTTTAGGTGGCTTATATGTTGCTGGTATAATAGCAGCTATAGCTGGTAGTCAAGGTTTAGCAATGGTCTTAGTAGGTGCTGCATCAGCATGGAAATTCTTTACCTGGGGTGATGATGTCGATAAATACAATGAACAAACCGGAAATGTTTCATATACTGCCAGAACCAATATGTTTGGTGAAGTAAAATTTGAAAAAAATTCAGGTAATGTAGGTTGTATTATGGCCATTATCGGTCTTGCTTTAGGTGCAATTATAACTCCTATCTTGTTTATTATTTCACTAGTTAAATTTATCAAATCTAATAAAGCATTTAATTTAGCTAAAGAAATAACTGAAGATATGGAAAGCCACCTAAAAGTTAAATACGTTTGGGATAAAAAAGCCTTAAAATGGAATGAAACAGTTTTATAGAAAAAAGGAATAAAAATGAAATTAAAAGCTGCTAAATGTCCAAATTGTGGAGCTAATTTAAAATTAAATCCCAACGATGAGTTTGCTGAGTGTGAATATTGTCACTCTAATATTCTAATTGAAGATGCAGTTGCCAAATACAAACTTGAACTATCAGGTAATGTTAAAGTATCAGGTATTAAAGATAATGAAGATCGTCTAAGTGATGCTAAAAAATATTTTAAATTAAACGAATATGAAGAATGTCAAACAGTTTTAAACGTAATTATTGATAATGAACCTTTTAATGTTGATGCTTATATTCTAAAATTAAAATGTTTTCTAAAACAATTTAATGAAATATATCCTGATGATAATTATGAAACGGATTGTGATTTAAATCCAAGATTTTGGAATGATGTAAATTTAATATTAAGTACATATAATCGTCTTGTAGACATCGATGAAAAAGAAAAATATCTTGTAGACTTAAGTGAAGAAGAAAAAGACTCAATACTAAAAATTCATGAAGCTGATGGCCGTATGTTAGATGATATAGAATTATGCGACAAAATAGAGGAAATAATTAACGAAATTACTTCTTATAAATTTAATTCTAAAATATCTACTGCTGTTAAACACGATTATAAAAATATTAATAAAGTTATAATTGCTTACTTTAAAGACTTATTAGGTTGTGAAGTCCTAAAAGTCCCTGATAAGGTAAGATGTGTATATCGTAATTTAACGATAAAATACTATGATGATAATTCTAAATTCAAAGAATACCAAATTACTAAGTATAAAACCTTAAATGAATTATATGATGCTTTAAATAATAGTAAAAATGATATTATTGCCAAGATAGACAAAACAGCTTCTAGTGCTAGTCCTATTGGTAAAATCAAAAGTATTTTTAAACATTAATAATTAAGTAAACATTGACTTAAAAAAATAATTTGTTATAATTAATTCATACAAGCGATGAGTGGGTTGGCAACCATGAGCTATATAAAATAAGGTGATTTCTTCTAGAAATAAGTAGGATGGAACCGCGGGTTAATACTCGTTCCTACATATTTCTAGAAGTTTTTTTATTAAAAAATCATTTAAGAAAGAGAGGAATAATTATGAAAGAAATTAAAATGGAAGATATTGCTAACTATTGTAAACAATATGGTTTTATATTCCAAGGAAGTGAAATATATGGTGGTTTATCAAATACTTGGGATTATGGACCTTTAGGAAGAGAATTAAAAGAAAACGTTCGTCGTGCTTGGTGGAAAAAATTTATTCAAGAAAATCCCTATAATTATGGTTTAGATGCTGCTATCCTTATGAATCCTGAAGTATGGGTAGCAAGTGGTCACGTTACAAACTTTAACGACCCTCTTATCGATTGTAAAAAATGTAAAAGCCGTCATCGTGCTGATAAATTAATTGAAGAATTTACAGGTGGTAAAGAAACAGCTGACGGTTGGGACAATGAAAAAATTGAAAAATTTATTAGTGATAATCATATTACATGTCCTAAATGTGGTTCTGAAGAATTTACTCCAATTAGAAAATTTAACTTACTATTTGAAACTCATCAAGGTGTAACTGAAGATACTAAGTCTAAAGTCTATTTACGTGGTGAAACAGCACAAGGTATCTTTGTTAACTTCTTAAATGTTCAAAGAAGTATGCGTGCTAAAATACCATTTGGTATTGGTCAAACAGGTAAAAGTTTCCGTAACGAAATAACTCCTGGTAATTTTACTTTTAGAACTAGAGAATTTGAACAAATGGAACTAGAATTCTTCTGTAAACCAGATACTGACTTAGAATGGTTTGGTTATTGGAAAAATTATTGTATTGATTGGTTAAAATCTTTAGGTATTAAAAATGATAAACTACGTTATCGTGATCACTCTAAAGAAGAATTATCTTTCTATAGTAAAGCTACTACTGATATCGAATTCTTATTCCCAATGGGATGGGGTGAATTATGGGGTATTGCTGATCGTACTGATTATGACTTATCTGTTCATATGGAACATTCTAAACAAGATTTAAGATACTTAGATCCTGAAACTAATGAAAGATATACACCATTTGTAATAGAACCATCCCTAGGTCTAGATCGTGCTATCTTAGCTTTTATTTGTAATGCATATGAAATAGAAGAATTACCTAACAATGATACTAGAGAAGTCTTACGTATTCATCCTTCATTAGCTCCTATTAAAGCAACAATTTTACCACTTATTAAAAAAGTTCATAAAGATAAAGCTATGGAATTATATTCTTTACTATGTAAAGATTTCTATGTTACATATGATGAATCAGGTTCAATAGGTAAAAGATATCGTCGTAATGATGCTGTAGGTACACCATTTAGTATTACAGTTGATGATGAAACATTAGAAAATAATATAGTTACTATAAGAGATCGTGATACTATGGAACAAATTAAATTAAATATTAATGAAGTAGCAGATTATATCAAAGAAAAAATTGACTTCTAATGTCAAATTCCAGTAAAGGCAGATTAAATTCTGCCTTTTCGTTTGTCCCTAAAATAAATATATTATATAATAAAAACCGTATTTAAAAAGGGAGTGATAAAAATGAATTTAGAAAATTTTAAAAAATACTTAAAAGATGTAATTAAACATAATAATGAAATGATTGAGGAACTAAGTAAAAAGATTTCCTTAATTCCACCCCTTGACCAAATTAATTTAAATGAATTTGGTCCTAAAAAAACTATAATTGAATTATATTTTAAAAAACATAAAAGAAAACTAATTCATAAATTTATATCTCCTCAAGATAATGAATTAAAAAAATTTATTAGAAGTGAATGGGTAAAAGAATATACTAATGAATTAGATAAACTTAAAAAAATAAATCAAGAATTAATAGATTCCCTTAATAAAATAGGTGAAACTACTTTTATAAATTCTATATATCCTAATAGTGAATTAGTTAATGAATTATTAAATTATAGTTTACAAAAACATATTCATCCAGCTTTCTTTATTAAAACTATTATCTCTTTATTTAAATTAGTAAAGAAAAAACAAAATGATTTTATTTCTACTATTGAACATGATTATGCTGGTAATTTTGACTTACAAGGCAATATCTTAGAAGAAGTAAATATTCATTCTTTAATTTTTACTACTCGTAAAATATTTAATGTTTTAATATATGATAATTTAACTGAAAGTAAAAAAGCTTATTTAAATGAAGTAATTAATTATTTATCATCTTTAAAAGAAGAACCTATAGAAGAATCTAAAAAAACTAGTTCTTTAGATACAATAGAATCTTATATTAAGGATGATCATATAATTAAAATACCATCTAGTATTGAAGACTTTGTATTAGTCTTAGATCGTAGTAATTTATCTAGTAGTGAAAAGAAAAGTTATTTAAATTTAATGAAAATTGAAATAGAACGTCGTAAAGAAAAAGATTATCGAAGAATTAATGAAATTCTTCCTAAATATTTAAGTAATGAAGATATGAACTTAATGGATACAGCTAATAAAGTTATTATTACTAGTAATGATGTTAATATTCAAGATTTAGTAAATCGTGCTCGTAATGATATTATCTCATTATGTAAATATTTAGAATTAATAGCTGGTACTGATGAAGTAACATCAATGTTAGATATCTTAGAACAAAGAATATCTACTTTAAGATTAATTATTAAAAATAGTAAAACTCCAGTTAAAAATAGTGAATCATTTTATTATTTAACTGATAGAGCAGGTAATCCTAATATTATCGAATCTATCTCTTTAATCGATATTACTTTCTATCATGAAATATATGATACATTAACTAAGTTAGCTCATAAAGAAATAGCTGGTAAGAAAATAAATACTATTTCAGGTATTAATTTTTATCATTTATTTAGTGATTCTATTAAAATATCTTATGCTGAAAAAGATGATGTAATTATCTTAATAGATGCTTCAATATCTAATTTATTTAATTATAAGCATCAGATAATAACTGATGAAATAGTTAATCATGTTAAAGAAATTCTTACTAGAATTCAAGATGAAGAATATAAACATATTCATTTAACATATGAAAAAATGTTAGTTCAACAATTAGATTTAAGTCGTAGTTGTTATAATTTAACTCTTCATCAAACTGATAATCAAAATTAGTCTCTTTTTAATAAAACGTATTGAAAAAATTTTTATTATCATATATAATAAAAATGGTATTAAAATATAGGAGGCTAGAAATATGGCATTTAATTTAAAGAGCATTTTCCAACCAGTTGATGAAGATGAAAGAGCATTAAATGGTACAGAAGATGATTACTATGAAAAAGAAACTAACGAAGTAGATAATAGTTCTAATAAAATGATTCTTCTTGAGCCACGTGCTTATTCTGAATCACAACAAATAGCTGATCATTTAAAAAATCGTAATAGTGTTGTAGTTAACTTAAAGAGAGTAACTTCTGACCAAGCCAAAAGAATAATTGACTTTTTAAGCGGTTGCATTTATGCTATTGGTGGAACTATGCAAAAAGTTGGTGTTGGTATTTATTTATGTACTCCCAAAAATGTTAATGTTCAAGGTAAAATAAGTGACGATAGTTCTAAAGAACAAGAAAAGTCTGAAGAAGAAATAGAGTGGTAATAGATCATACTCTTTCAAAGAGGGTGAGTTATGCGAAAGTTTAGTACAACTATTAACGGCTATGATAAACAAGAAGTAAATAAATTTGTTAATGATGTAACTAATGAATATGAAAGCATGTTAAATAAGTTAAAAAATAAAGATACAGAAATATCTTTATTACAAAATGAATTACAACGTTTTCGTAATTTAGAAACAACGATGAATAAAGCAGCTTTATTAGCTGAAGAATCATCTAATCAATTAAGAAAGATTGCAAAAGAAGAAGCTGATTTAATAATTTCAACTGCTAAAAAGAATGCTTCTCAAATTGTTAATGATGCCTTAATCAAAGCCGAAAAAACTGATATCGAAACTGATCGTCTAAGAAGAAGTTTAAAAATCTATAAAGCTCGTATTAGACAAGTCGTTGAAGAACAACTAAGTATAGTTGATGACGTTGATAACATAGAAATGGATCGAAGAAGTGAATAACTTCTTTTTTTTATTTGTTATTTTTATAAAACTCTTTATATAACTTAGTTAAAGCTCTTTTTTCTATTCTCGAAACATAACTTCGACTTATCTTAAGTTCTTTAGCAATCTCTTTTTGTGTATATTCATTTGTATTATAAAGACCATATCTTTTAATAATTATATCTTTCTCTCGTTCATTTAATATATTTAAATATTTATGTAATAATTCAATATTCATATTATTAAATATCATTGTAGGTAAATCATCTTCTAAAGAAGGTAATACATCTAATAAAGATATTTCATTACCATCTTTATCTAAACCTATATAATCATTTAAACTAATATCATTCCCATATTTTTTATTACTTCTAAAATACATTAATATTTCATTTTCAGCGCATTTGGCTATATAAGTTGTTATTTTAATATTCTTATTCGGATTATAACTATCTATTCCTTTAATTAAACCAATCGTTCCAATACTTATTAAATCATCACTAGATATATTCTTATCTTCAAATCTCTTACATATATGAGCTACTAATCTTAAATTATGTTCAATTAACTTATTACGAGCATTACTATCACCCTTCATTAATAAATCTATACATCTTTGTTCTTCATCTTCACTTAATGGCTCTGGAAATATATTATTAGAATAACTTCCTGTAAAACAAAATAAACCTTTAAATAAGTTTAATAATCTTAAAAACATTAAATCACCTAATAAATTATATTTTAAAATAACTATTAAAATGATATAATTCTAATATGGGGATTTGATAATATGAAAAAAATCTTACAATTATTTATAATACTATGTATACCTATTTTTATATGTTCATGTAGTAATAAAAAAGAATATCATTTAATAGAGATAACTGCTACTGATTTAGTAAATCATTTATCTAGTGAAGAACATAAAGACTTAGTGTTTGCTTTTGTTGATGAGACAGCTGATAAATATAATGAATATATGGATTACTTAGGTAAAGTAGTTAATAATGCTAAAGTGAATATTTATTATGTTGATTATAATCATATTGATATATCATCAGATATGGCTTTAGTAGAATTTATGAATATCACCCCAGAACCATTATCATACTTTATTTATAAAAATGGTGAAATAAAAGTAGCAACTCCTTATGAAGATTATCAATCTTTATATAATAATCTAAAAGGACTAGGTATAGTAGAAGATATAGATATAACTCCTAAAGAAGAATTAACTACATACTATAATAAAGCCTTAGAAGAATATGAAAATGGTAATATAGGTTTATCTAATGATTACTTAAACTTATCTTGGACTTTAGATGAATCTAAAAACTTTTATAAAGAACATAGTATTTTTAATATAACTCATTCCTGGGAAGATTATGAATTTAAAGATGATACTTTAACTGATATGACATATACAAACTTAATCTTCTTTCCATGTTATGATTACTTTATAAGTATTTCTGAAAAAGGTAAATACGAAGGATATGAAAAACCTGAAGATTTATCTAAATATGTTATACAATATTATTATATAAAAGATGATATAATATATGTTAATGATACTAAAGAAGGTACATATAAAAAACTATATCAAATAAAAAAAGTATCTCCTTTATATTTAGTAGTAACTAATTTAAAAAATAATAAAGAATATGAATTTATAAGAAGGGATTAATTATGAATAAAAAAATAATATTTTTACTAGGAGTTATTATAATTATTTTAGTAGCTCTAACTATCTTTAAAAATATCAATAATAAAAAATATGAAGGTTACTGGTGTAATTACGAAGAAAAATCTTCTATAGTTGTCTTATTAGAAAGAAATCATACTTCTAAGCAAGATGAAAAGATTTTAAAACAAATTGAAGAATTTCAAAATGTTATAAGTTCTTCTTACTATAGTAGAGAAGACTATGAAGAACAATTAGGTACTGACCCAGATATTTATGATACTTATGTCATTATCTTTTCTTCTCTAGATTCGATAACTACATACATTGAAGAATTAGAAAAACTACCTGGTGTTCATAGTGCTACCCAAAATACAGCTAAAACTAATATTACTTTATATAATATAAAATCTCATGGTGAATTTACTTTAACTGATTCTGATGAAGCTAGTGAAAATGACTTAATAGAAGGTAAATACAAGATAAAAAATGGTGTAATAACATTTACTCCTAATGATAAAAAACTATCTAAGAAAATGTTATATATTAAAGATAACCATCTATGTGGTGATGCTAATTGTACTAAAATATTCGCTGCATCTAATTCAACATGTAATGCTAATTAAACTACTAATAAAGTAGTTTTTTAAATCTTAAAATTAAGTTATAATATAAGAGAGGTTGAAGTCTATGTCTAATTTATATAAACCCCGTATATATACTAAAGATATCTTTACAATAGATTATAATTACTTAAAAAAACATCAAATTAAATATTTACTATTTGATATCGATAATACTATTGCTGAAGTCTTTAAAAAAGAACCTTCTATTAAAACAATTAACTTATTTAATAAACTTAAAAAAGAAGGATTTACTATTATAATAATAAGTAATGCCCTAAAAAAAAGAGCATCTCGTTTTGCTAACTCTCTTAATGTTAAATACTATTACTTATCATCTAAACCCTTAAAAAAGACCTATCTTAAAATAATAAAAGAAAATAATTTAAAAATAGAAGAAATAGCTATGATAGGTGATCAAATATATACTGATATACTTGGTGCTAATAAACTAAATATCTTAAGTATTTATGTTGATAGATTATCTTCTAAAGAATCGATAATTACTAAAATAAATCGTTTACGTGAACAAAGACTATTTAAAAAAACATCCATTATAAAAAGAGGTGAATACTATTATGAATAAATGTTTAGGTTGTGGAGCTATCTTACAAAATAAAGATAAATCTAAAGTAGGTTATACTCCTAAAACTAATATCGAAGATACTAAATACTGTGAAAGATGTTTTAAAATAACTAATTATAATGAAAAATTTATTACTAAATTAAATAATATTAATAATTATATTTTAGAAGAAGTAAACAAAAAAGCTAAATATGTTTATTTTATGATTGATTTTCTTAATATAAACGAAGAAACATTACAAACATTTAAAAAAATTAAATGTTCTAAATCTTTAATAATAAGTAAATTAGATATCATACCTAAATCTATTAATAAAAATAAATTAATTGAATATTTAAAAACTAATTATAATATAAAAGAAAATATTTATTTTCAAAGTACTAAAAAGAATCTAAATACTAAATCTTTAATTAATAATTTAGAAGAACAACATATTAAAACATGTTATATCTTAGGTTATGCTAATAGTGGTAAATCTAACTTAATAAATAAAATTAATGGTTTCTATCATGAAGATATTAAATATAAAATAACTACTAGTTCTATACCTAATACTACAATTGATTTTATAAATATTCCTGTAAGTGAATATCTTACTTTAATAGATTCACCAGGTTTTAACTTAAATAACGTTATCTATAAAGAAGATGAATATAGTTTAATAGAAAGAACTAATCCTAAGAAATATTTAAAACCTATAACATATCAAACTAAAGAAATAACTTCTTTTATAATCGAAGATAAACTAAGAATAAATTCTAATAGTAATAATAGTTTTACTTTCTATATTAGTAATGAACTAAATATAAAAAGAATCTTTAATAATGATGATAAATTAACTAACTTAAAAAAAATAGAACTATCTATTCCAGATAATTCAGATTTAATAATTAAAAGCCTTGGCTTTATTAATATCAAAAAAGCTTGTAAATTAACAATTTATACAACAAATGATAAAATATTCGAAATAAGAAATTCCATCTTCTAGGAGGTGTTAAAATGGCTAAAATAAAAGTAATGAGTGAAAACTTAGCTAATAAAATAGCAGCAGGTGAAGTAGTAGAAAAATGTGCCTCAGTAGTTAAAGAACTAGTAGAAAATAGTATTGATGCTTTATCTACTTCTATTAAAGTAGATTTAATAGATGGAGGTTTAACCGAAATAAAAATAACTGATGATGGAATAGGTATGGAACATGATGATGCTTTACTATCATTTGAAAGACATGCTACTAGTAAACTAACTAAAGAAGATGACTTATTTTTTATAAATACATTAGGTTTTAGAGGTGAAGCTCTCCCTTCAATAGCTTCTGTATCTGAAGTTGATTTAATTACTTGTTCATCTAATATTGGAACTCATCTACATATAAAAGGTGGTAAACTAGAAATAGATGAACCAGCTGATGCTAGAAGAGGTACTATAATAAGTGTTTCTAACTTATTTTATAATACCCCAGCTCGTTTAAAATACCTAAAAAGTGAACAATACGAACTAGCTAATACAGTTTCCTATATTGAAAAACTAGCATTATCTTATCCTAATATTCAATTTACATTAACTAACAATAATAAAATAATTACTAAAACAAGTGGTTCTAATAACTTACATAAAACAATACATGAAATATATGGTTTAAATATCTCTAGTAAAATGTTATATGTTAAAGGTAGTACAGATGATTATGATATGGAAGGATATATCTGTAAACCAGAAATATTAAAATCTAATCGTAATCATATGATTACGATAGTAAATGGTCGTGTTGTAAAAAATAACGATTTAAATAGAGCTATAAATGATGCTTATTATACATATAAACCAGATATTAAATACCCAATAGTTATATTAAAATTTGAAACCGATCCAACTTTAATAGATGTTAATATTCATCCTACTAAACAAGATATAAAACTAAGTAAAACCGAAGAACTATATCAAATGATAATTGATACTATAAAAAATAAATTATATGAAGAATTATTAATTCCTAATGCTCTTAAAGAAGAACAATCTAATATAACATTACCTAATTCTATGATAAAAGATAATATTGTAAATAATATTGTTTCATCTAATGAAACAAAAGAAGAAACTTATCAAACAGAATTAGACTTAAGTATTAATGAAGATGAAGTAGAGTATAATAAACCCAAAGATCTTATTATTAATAATGAATTTAAAAAATTAGTTTTATATCCTGTAGGTCTAGTCCTAGGTACTTATATAGTTGCTCAAAATGAAGAAGGAATGTATTTAATAGATCAACATGCTGCTCAAGAACGCATTAATTATGATAAATATTTAAAAGCTTTAAAAGAAGAACATATTACCACAATCGCCCCTTTATTTCCAATTAATATTGAATTAAATGCTAGTGATTTTCTAACTATTAAAGAACATATGGATATCTTAAATAATATGGGTTTTGTAATAGAAGAATTTGGTTATAATACATATACTATTAAAGAACATCCTACTTGGTTAAAAGAAGGCTACGAAGAAGAATCTATTCATAAAATATTTGATTCTATAATTGTTTTAGGTAATAAGTTTGATCGTGTTAAATTTAATGAACATATAGCTATAACTTTAGCTTGTAAAATGAGTATTAAAGCTAATACAAGAATAAGTACTGAAGCTCAAGAAGAAATCCTAAGAGAACTAGTTAATACTGATAATCCTTATAATTGTCCTCACGGAAGACCTACTATTATAAAATTTAGTATTTACGATTTAGAAAAAATGTTTAAAAGAGCCATGAATTAATCGTGGTTCTTTTTTAATTCCATATTATAAAGTCTTTTATATTCTTTATTCTTATTAAGTAATTCTTCATGTGTTCCAGTATCAACTATTTGACCATTATCAACCATCATAATTAAATCACTATTAATTACTGTTGATAAACGATGCGCAATAATTAATATTGTATAATCATCTTTCATATTATTAATTGCATCTTGAATACCTTTTTGCGTTTCATTATCTAAAGCTGAAGTAGCTTCATCAAATAAGATTATCTTTGTTTTCTGTACTAAAGCTCTCGCTATAGCAAGTCTTTGTCTTTGTCCACCAGATAAACTAAGTCCTCCTTCACCAACCAAAGTATCATATCCATCAGGTAAAGAATTAATAAAGTCATCTAACATTGCTAACTCACAAGCTTTAACCATTTCTTCTTCTGTTAAACCTTCTTTAACTATTGTTAAATTTTCTCTAATAGTCATATTAAATATATAAGGATTTTGTGTAATAATACTTATATTTCCTCTAACTGAATCACAATCTAATTCATTAATATTAACACCATCAATTAATATTTCACCCTTATAATCATTATATAATTTAGCTAGTAAATTAAATATTGTTGTTTTACCAGCTCCTGATTTACCTACAAAAGAAACAGTTTGATTATGTTTAATCTTAAAACTTAAATTATCTAAAACTTTTCTTTTACCATCATAACTAAATGAAACATTCTTAAATTCAAAATCTCCCTTAATATTATCAATATGTTTCTTCCCAAATTTTTCTTTTCTAAAAGTATCACTATCTATTACTTCAAATACACGACTAGCAGATAAATTAAAATCTTTATACCATTCCATCATATGACTAGTTAATGTTAATAAATCAAAAACTCTTCCACGATACATATATATAATAACTACATTAGCTATTGTAATATAATTATGAGATATCATAAAAATAGATATAAGTATTAAAATAAAATCTAATATATCTCTAACACTACCTACTATAAAAGAATAAGTTCTTATAACTTCACTCATTTTATATCTTTCTTGATTAAGCATTGTAATCTTTTCTTTTATATTATTCATAAATGAATTACTAGCATTAAGTACTTTAATATCTCTAACTCCTCGTACTAATTCACTAGCTAATCCAGTAGTTTTCTCAGCTGTCTTACGATAATGTTTATCTAATTCATTATGTTTTTTAATTCTTACTTTTTCTAAATAAAAGATTATTATAATAGATAAAACATAGTATACAAATATAAATTTATTAATTACAAATATGGCAAATAAAATACCTAAATTAGTAACTAAATCAGTTAAAGACATATTAAGATCTAAAAATATATCAGCAATTCTTGAAGTATCTTTAACCATTCTATCTATAAAAACCCCACTAGATTTCTTATCTAAATCAGCTGTTTCCATAGCAAGTACTTCATTTGCTATATCTATTTGAATATCTTTAAGTACTTCTCTAGCAAATATCTGTGAATATTTTCTTGTAATAAAATGTGATAAATTACGTGTTAATTCTACTATTAAAACAATAACTGATATAATAAGTAATTGACTAAGTAATCCATTAGTAAGTCTAAGTAATTGTTGAGCTGAAAGTAGTGGAGCAACAGCTCCAATTAAAGCTAAAAAGATATTCCCTATAAAATATAATATAAAAGCTTTCTTTTGCTTTTTAGCATAATAAAAAGCTTTCTTTAAGTTATTAAAACTCTCTTTCTTAAATTTAATTTTTTTCATCTAAATCCCCTCTACATACTTAAATATTATCATATTTTATTAAAATAAGTTTAAACAATAATGGTTTTTTATATTCTGTGATATAATGGGTTAGGAAGGAATATGTCTATGATAATTGTAATAACAGGACCTACTGGTGTAGGTAAAACTAAATTAAGTATCGAACTAGCTAAAATATATAATGGTGAAATAATTAATGCTGATTCTATGCAAGTTTATAAATATCTTAATATTGGAACTGCTAAAATAACTGAAGAAGAAAAACAAGGTATTCCTCATCATTTACTAGATATTTTAAATCCAAATGAAGATTATAATTTATTTGCTTATCAAAAAGATTGTCGTCTTAAAATAGAAGAAATTAAATCACGTCATAAAATACCTATTATCGTAGGTGGTACTGGTTTATATATTAAAGCTGCTTTATATGATTATACTTTATCTAATGAAACAGAAAAAGATGATGAATTTAATGAACTATCTAACGAAGAAATATATAAGGAAATAATAAATTATGATAAAGATATTATAATTGATAAAAATAATCGTCGTCGTTTAGTAAGATGTTTAAATAAAATAAAAAAAGAAACATTAATTACTACTAAGACTTCTAGATTATTATATGATGATGTTATTTTTATTGGTTTAACTACTAATACTGAAAATTTATATAATATAATAGATAAAAGAGTCGATGAAATGATTCCTAACTTAGTCGATGAAGTAAAATACTTATATCAAAACTATCCCACAAGTCGTGCTTTAAATACAGCAATTGGGTATAAAGAATTAATTTCCTTTTTTGAAGATAAACAAACATTTAAAGATAGTATTAACTTAATAAAGAAAAACTCTCGTAATTATGCTAAACGTCAATATACTTTCTTAAATAATCAATTAAATTTACATTGGTTTAATGTTGATTATCAAAACTTTAATAATACTATTAATGAAATAATTACTTATATAGAAGGAGAAAAACATGATTGAAGTTAATAATATATCTAAAAAATTTAAAAAGATTACTTCTGAAAAGAAATCAATTGAGTTTTATGCCGATGATGATATCTCTTTCAATGTTAAAGAAGGGGAGATAGTTGGTTTACTAGGTCCTAATGGAGCTGGTAAAACAACCTTACTACGTATCTTAGCAGGTATTATGAGTGAAACATCTGGTAATATCAAAATAGATGATTTAACTTATGAAAAAGATAGTTTAGAAATAAAAAGAAAAATATCTTTCTTATCAGGTAATACTAAATTATATAAAGATTTATCGCCATATGAACTATTTAAAATGTGTGCTGAATACTACAAAATACCTAAAAAAGATCATGAAAAAATAATTAAAAAAGTAGCTCAAGAATTTAATATTACAGATTTCTTACATAATCGTATTTCTTCTTTATCTACTGGTCAATTACAAAGAGTAAATATTGCTCGTTGTGTAATTCATAATCCTAAATATTATATTTTTGATGAAGCTACTAGTGGTTTAGATGTTATATCAAGTAAAGTAATTTTAGACTTTATTAAAAACGAAAAAGCTAAAAATAAAGGTATTATCTATTCTACTCATTATATGGAAGAAGCTGAAAACATCTGTGATCGTGTTATCTTAATCCATCAAGGTAAAATAATTAAAGAAGGAACTCCTAAAAGTATTATCAAAGATACTAATACTACAAATCTTCGTGATGCTTTCTTCTCTTTAATAGGAGGCTTTAAAGATGAATAACATATTTATTACGATAAAAAAAGAATTAAGAAGTATTTTAAGAGATCGTAAAACTCTAGCTATGATGTTTGTTTATCCTTTACTAATTCCTTTAATGGTTATCTTATATGGTTCTATATATGAAAGTATGGATACTGAAGAAGAAACTCCTAAATATCATATTGGTATTAATTATGAATTAAATGAATTAGAAAAAACCTCTTTAGAAAGTGCTTCCCTAGAATATACCAAATATAATACTTTAGAAGAAATGCAAACCGCTTATGATAAAAAAGAAATAGAAGGATATATTACATATAATAAAGATACTAAAGAATATAAAATATATCTAAATACTAGTGGAGCATCAGGTCTTACTACTGGCGAATTAATTTATACATACTTAGATAATTATAGTAATGCTTTATCTAATGAATATTTACTTAATCATAACATTAACTTAGAAGAAGCATTTAATCATTTTACTATTACGGAAGAAGAACTAGGGGAGAATAACTATGTTGTAAGTATCTTAATGAGTGTCTCTTTAACATATGTTATCTTATCTATCTGTATTGCTACTAGTAACATGGCTATTAATACCACAGCTACTGAAAAAGAAAATGGTACTTTAGAAACTATTTTAACATTTCCTATAAAGAAAAATGAACTAATTATCGGTAAATATTTATCTTCAGTAATAATAGGTCTTATGGCTTCTTTAGTAGCTTTAATCTTCTTATTTGTAAGTTTATATATTGGTAAAAATGTCTATACTATATATGAAGATTATGAAATAATCTTAAATCTAGGAACTATAATAGGTAGTATTATCACAGTAATAGCTGCATCAATGTTTATTGCTGGTATTTCTTTGCTATTAACGGCCTTTGCTAAAAGCTATAAAGAAGCCCAAGGTAAAATAAGTTTAATTACAATGATTGCCATAATTCCTATGATAATCTCTGTCTTAGATATTAATATCGATTATAAATATTACTTAATTCCTGTATGTAACTTTGTTCAAGTCTTAACAGACTTATTACTTAATAATGCTAATATCATAAATGTTATTATTACTTTTACTTCATCTACTATCTATACCTTCCTAGTAATAACCTTTATAATAAAAGCTTATAATAGTGAAAAAATACTATTTACCAACTAAAAAAGAACTCTAAAGTTCTTTCAGACTGTTGACAAACGAAAAGTTTGAAAACAGTCTTTTTATTTTATTAAAAATAATTTATAATTATAAATGC